>CAZTDL010000028.1:0-15806 GCA_964612775.1 uncultured Lentisphaeraceae bacterium | reverse complement strand
CATGATGATCACGTTGCTGATCATCGCCGCAGCGATAATCGGGCTCTGGTTCACCGGGATCTTTGATCAGGCTCTGCCTGGTTGCATGAAACGTTATGTCCCCGCATGCACTGCGGCGGCATCTGAAAACCATACGCCCCTCTCCGCCCCTCCCACGCCATGAGTCCGAAACTCGTCATAGCACTTACGTTGGCAGGTGCGGCCCTCTTTCTGGGCTGTGCGACACAACGTGAGCTGATCGAAAAACGCATAAGGCAGAAACCCCAGTTCTTCGCCGCATTGCCTGCGGAAAAACAGCAGCAGCTTCGTGAAGGTTCTGTGAGCACCGGTGACCTCCGCGATGCGGCGTGGATCGTTTATGGCACGCCCGATCATGTTTTTCAGCGCGTGACGGGCACCGTCACAAATGAAATCTGGTCTTATGTCTCCTATGAAGCGTCCTTCGTGGACTCACCCCGCGCCGTTTACCATCCGGTTCGGGTTGCTCGCGGGCGGACGCTTTGGCGCTATGACACCGTTTGGGCAACCGATGTCTATCACAATCCGTATGAATACCTGCGCATCGAATTTCACGACGGAAGAATTCTCTCATTTCAATCCGAACTGCAGTAAAAGACAAACGGGCGACATGCCGTCGCCCGTTGTTAACCGTTTATGAACTATCCAGACATTACCATCCTTAACAAGCGTTTCGGTGCGGCAGGGCGTATCGCCTTTCGTTCCGGCGAGACCGGACTTCCCCTCATCGCGCTCGCTAACAAATACGGCGCGTGCGAAGTTTCACTTTATGGCGGCCATATTCTCAGTTATCGACCAACCGGACACATGCCCATACTTTTCATGAGTAAGAAATCGGCTTTTGAGCCCGGAAAGCCGATTCGAGGCGGTATCCCGATCTGTTGGCCATGGTTCGGCCCTTCAGCAGACAACACGTTGCCGATGCACGGTTTCGCCCGCATAATGCAATGGGATTTAAAAGCCACCGAATACTCCGCTGATACGACCGAGGCCCGGCTGTCACTTACGGATTCGGAGGATACGCGCCGTTTTTGGCCCCACGCGTTCGAATTGACGTTGCGCATCAGTCTGAATGAACGCCTCAATCTGGCTCTTACCACCGTCAATCGCGATTCGCACTCTTTCACTCTCACACAGGCATTCCACACCTATTTCCGCATACGGCAGATCATGGACGTAACGGTTCGAGGGCTTGATAACGCTCCCTATATGGATCGTCTCTCACGACAAACCGGAGAGCAAGAAGGGATGTTGAACATCCGTGCTGAAACAGATCGCGTATTCTCGCCCCCGGTGCAGGAATGTGTGTTGCATGACCCGGGCATCGGACGCGCGATCTCTCTGGTTTTTACTGGGGCAAAAAAGCTCGTTGTCTGGAACCCTTGGATCGCGAAAGCCAAAGCCATGACTGACTTCGACGATCATGAATATACGGGCATGATATGCCTTGAACCCGTCAATATGAACGACGACGAAGTCACGCTCGCCCCGGGCGCGTCGCACACGTTATCGTGTTCGTTGCAGGCTACGTTGACATGACAAATCGGCCATATTCTTTTCTGCATTACGGACCCGCTATTCTAATGATCGCGCTGATACCGCTTTTGTCATTACTGCCCGCCCGTTTTTTCAAACATATCGCAGGACCGCATCCGCCTCCCGGCGTGGACAAAATCGTCCACGCGCTACTGTATGCGGCATTGGCTTCAGCTCTTTTCCACACGCTTTCAACAGTCAATAAAACACGTTATTCCTATGCGCTCCGTATCACCCTTGCGGCCACATGCTATGGATTGGTGATGGAGATCTGTCAAAGATTTCTGACCCACAGTCGATCCTTTGACCCGTTCGATGCGCTCGCCAACGCCTTCGGGGCTTTTGCGGTTGCTTTTATGGCCTGCGCTTACGTCCGTAAGCGCGTCCGCGATTCCGCGGATAGACAAACCCGATCAAGCACGCTATCTTAACCCCATGACAGCGACGGACTCTGACCTTTTTTCAGACGATATCGATCTCGCAAGCGGGCCGCCCCCTTCAAGTCTCGGCATTCGCCAGCCGTTGGCCGCGCGGATGCGGCCTGAGACATTGGAGGAGGTTGTTGGTCAGGAGCACATTCTTGGCCCCGGAAAGCTTTTGCGCCGCGTTATCGAAGCGGACCGGCTCACCAATCTGATATTTTATGGTCCTCCCGGCTGCGGAAAAACGACACTCGCAGAAGTCATCGCGCACGTGACCAAACGACGTTTCGAACGCACGAGCGGAGTGCTTTCCAACGTTGCCACGCTGCGCACGATCTGCGAAGCCGCCAAACTCTTTAAGGACGGGCCTGGTACGGTGCTTTTCATCGATGAGATTCATCGGTTCAACAAGTCCCAACAGGACGTGCTTCTGCCTTATGTTGAAAACGGAACGGTGACCCTCATCGGTGCAACCACCCACAATCCCAACATTTTCGTCAACAGTCCGCTCACTTCCCGTTCGCTGGTTTTCGAATTGCATCCGCTCAATGAGGCCTCCATTGCTCAACTTGTGCAACGTGCGCTTGCAGACACCGTACGCGGATTCGGTCATCTCGCCACGGACATTACGCCGGAAGCGATTTCATTCCTTGCATCCATTTGCGATGGCGATGCCCGCAGAGCGCTTACAGCCCTCGAAGTCGCCGTACTCTCCACTGCGCCTGACACGGACGACGTTATTCATCTCACACACACCGTGATCGAGGAGTGCGTGCAACGTAAAATGGTGCTCTACGATAAAAACGAGGACGGCCACTACGACACGATTTCGGCCTTTATTAAATCCGTGCGAGGTTCCGATCCACATGCCTCAGTTTACTGGCTGGCCAAAATGCTGGAAGCCGGTGAAGACCCTCGCTTTATTGCGCGCCGTCTCATCATTCTCGCGTCGGAAGACGTCGGCAACGCCGATCCTCGCGGACTCACCGTCGCCGTGTCCGCCATGCAGGCCGTCGAATTTATCGGTATGCCCGAAGCCCGCATCACGCTGGCGCAGGCAACCACGTATCTGGCCACAGCGCCTAAAAGTAACGCTTCCTACGTCGCCGTGAATGAGGCGCTCGACGACGTGCGTTCCGGCCGTGTCATGGCGGTGCCTGAGCACCTTAAGAATATCCATGTCAACGCGATCGGTGTTGAAGGCCTTGACGCCGCGTATAAATATCCCCATGATTTCGAACGGAATGTTGTTCAGCAGGATTACTTGCCGGTAAACAAGCGTTATTATCGCCCTGCCCATCAGGGATATGAAGACACACTTGCCAAACGTATGGAACTGGTTGAGAGACTGAAAAAAGGGAATCCGTCTTGACGGGCGGATAATATCACGACCGCTCACCGGATAGGTCTTAATTAGGGTGTATCGACAACTTCTGGTTTTGATACAGTGATGACTGTGGGAATATTTCGCATGTGGATCGGCGGGGGGCGGAATGCGACATCGGCAAACGACCCCTCAGTGAACACAATCGATGATCGAACGAACGTAGGCACCTATGAGTATGACACTGCTCCGCATTCCGGGTTTTATTGATTTGCAGGTCAACGGCTTTATGGGCGTTGACTTCAGCAGCGAAACGCTTACCGAGGAAGCGTTCCGGCAAGCGGGTCATGCGCTGATCGCGCAGGGTACCGCCGCTTTTCTGCCCACACTTATTACGGGGCACGAGGCTCGGTTACATCGGAACATCTCGTTGATCGGCCGTGCGCTCAAAACGGATGCAAAGCTCGCGCGTCATGTGTTGGGATTCCATCTGGAAGGTCCGTTCATCTCGTCAAAGCCGGGCGCGGTTGGTGCACATGATCCTGCCGCGGTTCATGTGCCCGACATGGCTTTTTTTGACCAACTTAATATGTGGTCGGAAGGACGCCTGCGACTGCTCACGCTTGCAGCGGAAGTCCCTGGTGCGGCGGATCTCGCACGCCACGCGAAAGCCTGCGGGGTTGCGGTTTCGTGCGGCCACCAATTTGCAGGGGCGGCAGATCTCGCACGGTTGGCGGAGGCGGGCGCAACCGCGCTTACGCACCTTGGCAACGGCATGCCGAACCATGTGCATCGCCACAATAATTCTTTGCTGGCCGGTCTGGCTGAAGAAAGACTGAAGGTCATGTTTATTCCAGATGGCCACCATTTACCCGAACACGTGCTTAAAGTTTTTGCGCGTGCCGCAGGCCCGAAACGGCTGATCGCCACCTCCGACGCGTCGCCCGCCGCTGGACTTCCCCCCGGCATCTACGACGTCCTCGGCAACCGGGCGGTATTAGAACCCGACGGGTTGTTGCACAATCCCGAGAAACAGTGTCTGGTCGGTTCCTCCGCCACGCTTCTTTTCTGCATGAATGTGCTGCACCGCCTCGGGCTGTTCACGTTGGAAGACCTCGTGCGTATGGGGTTCCACAATCCGCTCGCGCTGATCGGGGTTGACTCGCACATCGTTCCGACCTGCCAGCACGCGATCGGGTTCTCATCCGAAAGCGGTTTTACGCTGGTCTGATCGTCGTGGTTTTTCGGTTGAGCACACGCGTAAATTACTTGTGTCACCCCAAAACGAGACAAAAATCAGCTTTTTCTGCGGCGGACGATAACCCCGCATGCGTTTCGTGGCATGCCCCCCCCGTCTGACAGGCACATCTCAACGATACCCCGACCATCGGAATGCCACAGGAAGCATATCCTTCCAGCCGTCTTTGACTTACAGACAGCTTGTCTTGCGTAAATGAACCGCGCGTGCGTCTTTCTCATTCCGAATATAAATCCGGACTCGAAATGCGTCCGCAACTCTGCTACTTTCTTTGCCGTCTTTATGCGTTACAGCCTTCAGTACATTTCCGAATACGCGATCCTGCGTTGCGTGGCCGCTTTTCTAAGCCTGTTGCCTTACCGGGCGGCATTGGCGGGCGTGTGGGTGATTGCCTGGACCGTTTTTCATGTTTTCCGTTTCCGTCGGGCCGAAATGCTTCGTCGCATCCAAGAGGTTTTCGGCGAGAACATGCCTAAACGTAAAGCCAAGCGGATCGCTTGGCTTTCAATGCGTAACATGGCCTTCAACATGGTCGAAATGATGCGCGCTCCCACGATTGACCTTGCGTGGGTCGACCGGCACATACCCGAGTTTAAGAAGCATATCCCGGCCGTTAAAGCGCTGATTGAGCAATATGGCGGCGCGGTTATCACCGTCCCTCATATGGGCAACTGGGATCTTGCCGGTTGGGCATGCCATCGTTACGGCATTCGCATGTTCAGCATTGCCGGAAAACAAAAAAACCAGTTGGTGAACGACTGGATCAACCGCCAACGCGAATCCGGCATGACCATCCTCGAACGCGGAGGCGGCACGCTAAAGCAGATCATCAAGCTCTTGCGGAACGGTAATGTGCTCGCCATCCTGCCCGATGTGCGCGTCTATACACCCGATCTCAATTTGCCTTTTCTAGGACACACCGCTAATTTTGGTCGCGGCATGGCAATGTTTGCCATCACAGCTAAGGTTCCGATCATTCCCGCCATATTGAGACGCGAAGGCTGGACACGTCACGGGTTCGATCTTCTTCCCCCGATTCTGCCCGACGCGTCGCTTGACAAAGAGAGCGACGCGCGGCGCATAACCGCGCTGGTACTGGCTCAGGTGGATGCAGCCATTCGCCAATCTCCTGACCAGTGGTTCTGGTATAACAAGCGATGGATACTCACCCCCGTTGGGGATAATCGTCCGAACAATCGGCAGAGTACACCTGATTTGAAAGGAAACATTAACGTATGATCCGGGTTAACGACAACTACAGCAAGCTTCAATCCTCCTACCTTTTCTCCGAAATCGTCCGTCGCGTTAAAGCGTATCAATCCGACCACGCCGACAAAAAGATTATCCGTCTCGGCATCGGGGATGTTACCGAACCGTTGCCGCCCGCATGCATCGAAGCGATGCACAAGGCCGTTGATGAAATGGCCCTGCGCGCTACTTTTCGCGGCTACGGTCCAGAGCAGGGATATCCCTTTTTGCGCGAAGCGATCGCCCAGAATGATTTTCAGTCACGTGGCGCGCCGATTGAGTCGGACGAGATTTTCGTGAGCGATGGATCGAAATGCGATACGGCCAATATTCAGGAGCTGTTCGGCGACAAGTTGACCATCGCGATCCCCGACCCCGTCTACCCGGTTTATGTCGATACCAACGTGATGGCCGGGCGCACAGGCAAGAACACGAAAGGTCGCTATAAAGGCTTGGTCTATCTTGACACTAACGATGCCAATGGTTTTGTGCCCGCTGTTCCCGAACAACCCGTTGATCTCATCTACCTCTGTTTTCCGAACAATCCGACAGGTGCAACCGCCACACGCGAGCAGCTCGCCGCATGGGTGAAATATGCCCGCGACAACAAAGCGCTGATCCTGTTTGATGCCGCCTATGAGGCGTTCATCCGCGACCCGGCCATTCCCCACAGCATCTATGAGATCGCCGGCGCTCGCGATGTGGCCATCGAATTCCGCAGTTTTTCAAAGACGGCCGGATTCACGGGCACGCGCTGCGCATTTACGGTCGTCCCAAAATCGGTTGTGGCCTATACCAAGAAAGGTGAGGCTGTTCCGTTGAATCCGATGTGGAATCGCCGCCACACGACCAAGTTCAACGGCGTCGCTTATCCGGTTCAGCGCGCCGCAGAAGCGGTTTATTCCGAAGCCGGCAAACAGCAGACTAAAGCGCTGATCGATTTCTACCTCGGCAATGCCGCAATCATTCGTGATACGCTTGCCGATCTCGGCTATTCGATGACTGGCGGCGTGAACAGTCCGTATGTCTGGGTCAATGTTGTCAAAGACTCTTGGAAATTTTTCGACAAACTTTTGAAACACGCTCAGGTGGTCACCACGCCTGGCGAGGGATTTGGCCGCTGCGGACAAGGGTTCATCCGTATCAGCGCCTTTAACAGCCGCGAAAATGTGGAAGAGGCCATGAAGCGTCTCCGCAAGGTGCTGAAATAACTAACGTCATCGTCTGTCGAAACACCGGTCCGGTGCGGAATGGCCGTGATTTTCAGAACAGATAATACACGGCGACATGAAAACGGTCATCCGTGAAAGTGCCCGTACCGTGAAACTCGGTTAGAAGATGCGCATACTCGACAGCGAGCCTTACATGACGGGTTAGATAGCAGAAGACGTTAGCATAATAGCGACTGTTGAGAGATCGTCCCTGTAAGTTTAAGTCCGCATCGTCTGTATCCTCACAGGTATAGCCGATATGGAATTGCCAGTTCTCGTTCGGATCGAATGTGCTCTGCACCCATCCTCCGTAGCTCGAAATCGCGCGTCCTTTCGAAAGATTGATGCCCTGCAGAATGCCCGCCTTGTAGGTGTCCATGTTTTCACCCGAAAACAAAGCGCCAGATAATTCGAATTTCCGAATGAGAGGTAAAACAGCGGTCAACATGATCAAATCCGCATCATAGATACCGTCAGCAGCGGAATCAGGCGCACTATTGATTCGTTCGCGACCATACGAGCCAGAGAGCGCGAACGTGCTGAAACGATCCGTCAACAGACGCTTTTCGGCGATAACGGCCCCCTGCATGAGTGGCCAACCGGAGGCCGAACCGTCGTCCGCGACATCTCCGTCGAGATCCGAGCCCGCGTTCTGTACGAAGGCCAGTCGCGACGTCAGGCGTGTGCCGTCATCGGCCGTAAGTTTTTTCGACAGGCGCAACTGAGGACGGCGGGCATAGGGGTGCCCAGTGCCCCCGGCCCATGCACCGTCCAGCATTTTAGGACCGGCTACCCAGCAGGCGTCGAACGTCTGCCCTGCAAGCAATGACCAATCGTCCCCCGTCCCAAGATCCAAATAGGCATGACGAATACGCACATTCGGATTCTCTACCGTCCCGGAATAGAAGTCGATTTCGAACTTACCGGAAACCGTGATCCCGCGTTCCTTTTCTGGAACTTCTAAATCGAGGCCGAGTCTCGATTCGCGCAGTCCCATCGTCGTTTCCCCATTGCCGGCCCCCGGTTCCCACGGAGGCCGAACATAAAAGGAGTAATCGTCGCCGTCCGTTTTGCTCGTGTTGTGGATTAGGTCGAGTTTTACATAGCCGTAAGGTTTCAACCGCATCCCGCGCTTGGTCAGAGGGGCTGTTAATTCCGCGATCTTGCCGGAAGGAACCGAACCGCCGGAAGGTACGGGAACGGATCCCGTCCACAGAAACGACGACGTGTTGGTCACAACGACGGGACGGGGCGTCTGCAATCGCGCGACCGTTTCGCGTAACGTCCGATTTTCGGTTTCGAGATCGGCAATGCGGCGGCTCTGTTCGTCAAGCCGCCGCCGTATTTCCGACAGTTCGTCCGGTTCGGAGGCGTGAACCGACCTGACAGAGATGGCCGCTGTGAGAAATACGAGGACAAAGAGAAAGTGCGTTTTCAGAGGATGGGTTTCGACTAGAGCTTTTTGATCCGTAAGTTGCGATATTCGGCTTTCATCGGTGGCCCCTGATGAACTTGCAGCATGATGGCTCCCTGCTTTGGGGCGGACGGCGTATAGTCAATGAATCGCGCCGCTAGCGTGCCGTTCAGATAAAGCGTTATTTCAGGTCCCCGACAGATGAGACGATAGCTGTTCCATTCGTCGATTTTGTAGAGACGTTGGATGGCATCGGAGTCAGCGAAACGTTTCTCTTCTTTCTGTCCATCCTGAGCCCGTGTGACGGTCGCGCCGCGACCGATCAGAAAGAAAACGGGATGCCAGAAACAACCGACGATCGCGCCGGTGCCCGACATGTCGGCCTGATAGCCCGTCGCCTTGGGGTCAAACCGATAACCGCCGGAAAGAGGTTCTGGAACCGTCCCCGCGCGAAATTGAATGCCCGAATTGGCATCCTTGCTTAAGCGGAATTCGGTGCGCAATTCGAAATTGCCGGGCGTACCATCCTTCCACAAGAGATAGGCGCTTTTTTTGCAGGGGTTTTCGCGCGTGGTCTCGGCCGTCAGTACGTCACCGACCATTTTCCACCAAGTGCCTTTTCCGTCCCATCCTCCAAGATCTTTACCGTTGACCATCGGCACAAATCCGGTTTCATCGGAAACGGCGTCCCTTTCTTTGATCGATGCCTTCGTCTGCTGCAGAATCGCCTCGGTGCGCTTCAGCAGCCCCTTGTCTTTGCAAAGCGAAGAAAGTTTTCCGACGGCCTCGGCGACCTGTTCCGGGAACGCAGGGGCGAGCATCTCACCGAGCGCGACGAGTGTCCGACAGGCATCAGCCCTCAAGGCATCTTGCGCAAGACAGCCGACCGCCAATGCCAGCGATTCCTGTGTGGGAGCGGCGACGAGCGCATCCAACACCCCTCTCCGCTCCTCATCGCGGCTGGCCTAGGCGAACGCTTTTTTCAGAGCGGCGCTTTTTCCGCGAGCGGAGCGTTTTGGGAGACAGTCAGCCGGATGTACCCGCGCAAAGCCAGGATTCGGAATTTCGGGCTGTCCGCACCGGTCGTCAATCTTTCCAAATCCGGCAGGGCTTTTTCCGTGGGCCACTCGCAAAGCGTACGGAGCGCGGTTTCGCGCAATTCCGCATCGGCATCCGTCGTGGCGGCATGTACCAGGCCGAATGCCGGGTCGTCTCCAATCAGCGCGAGGGTTCGAATCAGCGCGCGTTTCGGCGCGCCCTCTGTCTTTTCATAGGCGGAGAAAATCGCGGCGGACATGGCCTGAGGAACAACACCCGATGAGGAATCGGCCTTCTCATTTTTCTTGGCTTTTGCGGCCGTCTGACGGAGCCAAACCGTGTTCAACACCTCGGCAATGATCTCCGGATCAGGCGCTTTTTGGAGCAAATCAAGCAGAGCGGAAACATCTTTTCCATCCGCAAGATCCTTTAGCAATCGAAGACTCCCGTTCCTGCTTTCAGAGTCGCTGTTGTTGGCCGCAAGACGCAGCGCGGCCGGTACGGCGGCCGCGAGCCGTCGCTGTGCAGCCAGTCGGATGCCGGCGTTACGCTGGTTCGTAGCTGAATGGTTCAGCAGGGCCAGAACGGCGTTGTCCGCGACTTTTCCGGGAAATCCGGCCCAAGCGGAAAGAGCTGCGTTGGCGACCGACTTGTCGGGTGACGTGACCTGCGCGGCAAACACAGGTATCGCCTCGACGCATTCCAAACGCGCAAGCGCGTGGATCGCCGCTACCACAACCGGTGATTTCCCGGCTTTCGCCCGTTCCAGCAGCGCGGTCCCTGCCGCAGTGTCGCCTCGCTCGGCCAAGACGGCGATCAGTCTGGGCTGACGCTCGTCGGGCAGCTTCGCGAGTTCGGCGATCAGGGCACGAGAGACTTCCGGCGTGCCGGGCAGTTCCACGGCGGTGCGCAACGCGCCGTTGAACAGAAAAAGATCCTTTTGTTCGAGCTGTTGAAGCAGCAACGGGAGACCGTCATTGCCGCGCGCCAGAACGGCCCGGCGCATCGCCGCGACTTGAAGGGACGGTGGAAGAGAAGCGTTAAGCAGTAACTCGCAAAGCGCTGCCGCCTGATCGACGGGCGCGGATTCGGCGCAGTGCAACAGCCCTTCGGCCGCGGCCGGAACCTTGCCGAGCGAGGTCTTCAGCGCGTCGACCGCCTGCGGCGTACCGATGCGGGAAAGGGCGGCAGCCGCCGCATCGGCGGCTGCGCGATCCGTCCCTGTCAGCAGTTCAGCCAACGTGCCGACGGTTTGTTCGTCGCGCCTCATGCCGAGGGCGTGAATCACGGTCAACCGAGAACGACCGGTAAGGTGACCAAGCGCCTTGCGCAGTGCCGCGCCGGCGGCTGGATCCGTGTTCGGCTCGAGGGCGCGTAGACGGCCATGTGGGAGAGCTCGGCATTCTCCAGTAGCGCGGCCAGCGGGGCGACAGCGTTCCGCGAACCGATCTTGGAGAGTTCGATACACGCGTCCGCTTTCTGCTGTTGCGGCGCAGCGGAATTCAGAACATCGATCAGTTGGGCTTCCGTCTGCTGGGTGAAACCGTATGGAACGGCAACGAACAAGACGGAAATCAGAAGGGCATGAAAAAACGTTTTCATTGATGAGGTTCCTCACATTGTCAGATTTGCCACGGGGCGCGCATGGTGCGTGCGCGCATCCGGTTGGCGACAGGATCGTTGACGAATTCCACTTTTATCGGGTCATAGGCCATGTCTCTTTTCAACCACATGGTGATGTTTCCCGCATGGACGGTCGACATCGAGTGATACATCACATCGGCATTGGCGATGGTCTGCCGCCGGGATCGTACGCAGTCGAGAAAATCGCGCACATGACTGAAGGGGCGTCCGGTACGCACCGTATAGTCCTGCAGAATTTTGTTGTAGTCAGCCAGCAGCGAAGGATGCGAGACCTCGGGGCGCGAATAACCGTCTGCACAAGCGACCCAGCCCTCGGAACCCTCGTAGCGAACGCCGCATGATCCATTCCATCCGTCCTGTTGCAGAATCATCTCCGCGCCGTTTGAAAATCGCATGACCATGCCATGTCCGGTATCGTTCGGCACGTACGTGTACGACACGGGCGATGTGTCGCTGAGGCCGAGTGCCACCTGACACTGCGCGAACGTGTGCGAGCCCCAGCCGCCGATACTGCTCGAATAAAAATCGTATCGGTTCTGCCAAGCGCCCAAAAGGTACTTTTTATTATAGGGCCGCCAGGAGACAGGGCCGAGCCACATGTCCCAATCGACCTCTTCGCGCGGAGGTTCTTTTTCGGCCGGCAGCCAATCGCGGGCCATGATGACCTTGAAATAGGGAACGATGTGGGCGCGGACTTTCTTGACGTCGCCCAGCCGTCCGAGCCGCAGCAGTTCGTTGCAGACGACGAAGTTTGGCTCGCTCAGACGTTGCGCGCCCGTCTGAAAAACGCGTCCGAAGCGTTTCGCGGTCCTGGCGACCTCCCGCCCGTCGGCGATGGAGAGGCAGCCGGGCTTCTCGCAATAAACGTCCTTGCCCGCACGCATGGCCATGATGGAGGCCAGCGCGTGCCAGCGGTCTCCCGTCACAATCAACAGGGCCTCGATGTCTGATCGCTCGCTAAGCAGGTCTCTGAAATCGCGATAGGCCGCGCAGTCGGTGTTGCCGTACTTTTCATCTACCGTCGTTTTGGCGCGGTCACGATGGTCCTTCCAAACGTCGCAGATCGCGACAAACTGCACGTCGGATTCACCGAGTATCCAGTTGAGGTCTGAGATGCCTCGGCGTCCGATACCGATAGCCCCCATGACGATCCGGTTGCTCGGCGCGACGCCCCCGTCGCGGCCGAGCACGCGCCCCGGCACCACCAGCGGCGCGGCCGCGAACGCCGCGCCACTCCGCAGAAATCCTCGACGGCTGAATAACATGGACGATGTTTTTGATGTTTTCATTGTGTTTTCTCCCTTTAATTGATCATTTAGGGTTGCCACGGAAAGGCCACCACACGGAAACCGACACTGCCGCTCGCGTAAGTGGGCACGATGTTGTGCCGAAACCCGATCCGACAAGAAATCGCATCGCTCGTAACGCTTCCGCCATGGATCAGCCGGGTAGAGCCGGTCTGCGGTCCAGTCGGATCTGCACCGCCGCTCAACGCGGCACCGTACCAGTCCAGACAGTGCTCCCACACGTTGCCCTGCGTATCGTAGAGTCCCCAAAGATTGGCTTCCTTCCCTCCGACGTTTCGTGTGCTCCCGCTGTTCGAGACCCACCAGCCCAGACGGTTCAAAACGTTCGTGTCCGAAGAAGAAGAGGATTCTCCGTCGTTGTAGTAAAAGGCATTGTAATAACAGGCCGTCCCCGCCCGGCAAAAATATTCCCACTGCGCTTCGGTCGGCAGGTCGAACGTTCCGATGCCCGTTCTGCTTCGAAGAAGTCCTATGAAACTCGTCGGACTCACCGTCGTGCCGGTCGTATGCCAGTCCACGGAAGGGACATTGTTCGTCGCACCGCGAACACTGTTGTAAGAAACAGAGGCTTTCGGCTTGGTCGATGTGCTGCTTCCTCCCATTATTTTCGTCCACTGCGCCTCCGTCACCTCAAACACCCCCACATAGAAGTCCTTGGTCAACGTGGTTGAAACACGTGGAGGAACGGTGTCGCCCATTTTGAAAGATCCCGCACGAATGCGCCGCAGGACGAGTTTGTCGGTGGCATAGATCGCGTCGTTAGTGACCCCGAACCAGACGTTGGTGTACTGGCCCTCCGTTGTTAGGCGCGTGTCGTCCGGATAGACGTATTCGATTTGATTGGATGTGCCGGGTGCCGCGGTCAGATCGATGACCGCATAAACGGGCACGTTCGTCGGCGTCAGATCCACGTTGAACCGCATCAGCAACTGATTCGTATAGTCCGTCCTCATCGGATCCCAGACGATGCGCCGGGCCCCGCGCGAAACCCCGTAGAGATCGCCGGTCAGAGACGCATCCGGAAGAGGAAGAGCCGTCTTCCCGTCAAATGCGGAAAGCCGAACGTCAAATGTTTGCGCATCCTCGCAGTCCAGCGTGTAATCGATGTCCACCAGCCGGCTCCACGGCCAGCGCTGCCGCACCGTCACGTCGCTGACAGTCGGTCCTTCAGCCCATACACCGAACTCAACACTTCCGACCAGCACGATCATCGCCATTTTTTTCACGGTCGCTGTCTGTTTCATTGTCAGCACTCCACTTTCCGTTGTCGACGCATTTCGACATGAATCGATGTTTCCACGTTTCCGGTTTCGAGTTTTCAGTCGCACAACTCGCGCACTTTAAAACGTTCGCACGTTAGAGCTTCGCTTATCGCACACGCACCAGCGTGCCGTCTAGCGGACGGAAGAGTTCGGCCGTCAGCGCATCAGCATCGGTCCCGGGAAAGGCCAGCGACAGAGCAAAGGTGCCGTAACGCCAGTCGCTGTTGCGTAGTATCCAGCCGTAGTAACCGTCTGCAGTGGCAAACACGTTCGTTTGTGTCATTCCTCCGGCCTTTGCGATCACAAGTTGTGCGGTCGCGACATCCGTCGTCACATTCGCATACGCCGCGCAATACGGAACAACCGCATTGTCATTGATTTTTGTCCACGCGGAACGATCAGCGCTAGCATTAACCGCCGTGTCCCCGAATACACCGGTGAGGATGGCTAGCCGTGCATTCAACGTCCCGACCGTTTCGCAATCGTTGTAGAATGTTAGCGATAACTCGGCCACATCTTCCTTGCTTGGAACGTCCGACGTAAAAGCCTGCCACAAAAAGTTTGAAGTAACGTTCGTGAAATTTGTGGAAAATGTCGAGTTCATACCGGTGATCGACAAGCACGCATGTGTCGCTTCGGCGGGCCATGTCCACATCAAAGGCGTGGCGTTCGTAAACAAAATCGACCAGTGCGCGCTCTGCTGGGCGCTGTCCACCACAATTGACGGGCTGACATCGGCTGCAGCCGTTGGACTGTCAGAATGACACAGACCAGATCGAGAGCGGCTCTCACAATTATGGATTTATTGAGCATAGCGTCTCCGGCCTATTCTCTGATGGAAGTTGCGCCAAACGTGTGTTCGTTTTCATGGCAGTAGCATGGCACACGTTTTCAATATCTGACAAGGAATGGTTTGCGCAAAGATAGGTTGAAAAGCGAAAATTGGTGGTTGCGTTCATAGACGGGAATGTGCGACTCTGATGACGTTGTATGAAACGTGAAATTCCATATGTCGCAGTGGTTTATCCTACTTCCGTTCCGTGGATGGCGGAATGTCTGCGCGGCATCAAGCATCATGCCGACAGCTTGGGAGGATGGCAACTCGTCACGAGTCCTCCTTCGCTTCGCAGCGCAGGCGAGGAGGACGTTCATCTCCCCGCACTGAAAACATGGTGCGGCGACGGTGTGATCGCATGTCTGACGACACAGAGCGAAGAGCGTATGGCCTCGCGCTTGCCGATGCCGGTCGTCAACCTTTCGGCTTGGCAACCGCCCGGAACAGGAATTCCTCGGGTGAACGCAGACAATGACCGAATAGGACGTCAGGCGGCTGAACACCTTCTCTCTCTTGGGCTACGCCATTTCGCGTACTATGGCATTGAAGGCCCATGGTATTCCGAAGTGCGAGAACAGGGATTCGCCGCGCGTTTGCGGGAATCCGGTTTTTCTTGTGCCGTATTCCGTCAATCGAACGACCGGATCGCAGCCGTCTCATGGCACAAGCGACATATGCGGTTGCAACATTGGTTGTCGGTCCAACCTAAGCCTTTAGGCCTTCTCGCTGTTCACGACTATCGCGCTCGGGTCGTAATGGAACTCTGCGAGCGACTCGGACTTTCCATCCCCGACGATGTGGCCGTATTGGGTGTGGACAACGATCCGACCACATGCGATTACTGCACGCCGACTCTTTCCAGCGTTTCCCGCGACCCGTTCGCATACGGCATTGCAACCGCGAAACTGCTCGACCGTTTAATGCGGGGGCGACCCGCGCCCAAGCAAGACACGCTGGTGCCGCCCGCAGGCGTGGTCCAGCGCCGTTCGACGGATCGGTTTTATGATGACGATCCGGCGGTGCGACGTGTGGTCGAATATGTGACGCAGCATTTCGGCGAACCTTTCAATGTGCTCGCAATGGCCAAACGCCTGAAGATGTCGCGCCGACTGATCGAGTTGAAGTTCAGTAAACGGTTGGGAATAACCCCTCTGGATTATTTGAGGCGTAGACGGGTTAATCGCGCGAAAGCCCTGTTGCTGGACAACTCGGCTTATCTGTCGTTAGGTGAAGTGGCGGTAAAGAGTGGGTTTCTCTGTGTCCGGACCTTTCGTGAGGTGTTTCGGGGG
>CAZTDL010000027.1:0-15865 GCA_964612775.1 uncultured Lentisphaeraceae bacterium | reverse complement strand
AGAGGCAGAAAGCGCGCAACAGCTGATCCACATTATGAACACGTTCGCTACGGACCATGAAGTCGGATTGAATCTGCTGACGTTTCTTCGTCCGTTCATCCACGCTCAGCGATGCGTCGCCATCCAACACCGACAGCGCCGTGACCAGATCCGGCATCACGAACATCTCGGGATCAGAAGGCGAAAGGCACTCGCAGCCCCGATCAGTCAGCGACACTTCCCGCGTTCGCTCGTCAATCGTAAACAATAAATTCTCGCGCAGGTCACGGGCCTGATCCTTGCGCATCTCGCTCAGCATCATGGTCTCGACCTGCTCGTGCAGTTTACGAATGGCGGGCTCTTCCAGAAGATGCTGGAACTGCTTATGCTTAGGCATGCCGTGATAAACCTGATACAGCTTTTGCATCGCGACATCGTCATCATGATCGTCGATCGCCTTCTTCGCCTCGCCAATCAGACGATTGCACAGCTCGTTCTGGTCGCGAACAAGCCGATCAAGACGCGGCTTCAACTCCATATACTGCGCGGTCGAGGTATGCGCGGCCGGTCCGGAGATGATAAGCGGTGTGCGAGCCTCATCGATAAGGATACTGTCAACCTCATCGATAATCGCGAAGAAATGACCGCTTTGAACGACCTGCGCGGGCTCAACGGCCATGCCGTTATCGCGCAGATAATCGAAGCCGAACTCGCTGTTTGTCCCGTAGGTGATATCACACCCGTACTGCTCACGCCGTTCGGACGGCCCCATATGGTTCTGGATGCAGCCAACGGTCAACCCAAGATATTCATAGACATGACCCATCCATTGCGCGTCACGACGGGCGAGGTAATCATTCACCGTCACCAGCCGAACATTTTGACCGGAGAGCGCATTGAGATAAAGCGGCAACGTCGCCACCAGCGTTTTACCCTCGCCCGTTTGCATTTCGGCGATTTTGCCCTGATGCAGCACGATACCGCCGATCAACTGAACATCAAACGGCACCATGTCCCACACCAAGACGTGTCCACAGACTTCCCGTGACGTGCCGCACAAACGGCGGCAAGCGTTTTTCACGGCCGCAAACGCCTCACATAGAATATCATCCAGTCCCGCGCCGGCGGCAACGCGCTCTTTAAATTCCTGCGTCTTCGCCTTTAGCTGATCCTCAGAAAGGGCCTGATATGATTTTTCCAGTTCATTGATCCGATCCACCAACGGCTGAAGACGCTTGATATCACGGGCATTTTTCGTTCCAAAAAGTGTTTTGATCAAATTCATGTATCAACCTATTTTCCACAGGCAAAGGGCTCGCTACCGATTACGCGAATGGGATAAAGATTTAAGCATAATCAGCGGATCCTTTCCAGCGCAACCTTTTAATACGATGCACTGTTTTTGACACGCCCCTCTTCTTATACGTCTTTATAAAACATCAGACGTGAACGCAACGGCTGATTGGCCGATGCTGACAAGCAGACGAAACAGGGCCTTGCAGGCTTCTTTCCGCACCTGAGAACAGGGATTTTCCATCTCTTGCGCACTCTACTATCAGGGCACAAAGAAGTCATCCGCCGGAGAGAATCTGCTGAACATGCGGACCGCAGTCATTATGGAGGATAAGACGGGACTGAACCGCCGGACGCTCTATTCAGAGGGAGGATGAAGCCAACGGAACCGCCTTTGTTTTCGCATCTTGCATATCGAAATCCAGTCTTGGTTTTGGCGTCTCTTCTTTGTACAATCCCAAACATGACGAACGACGTCTGATTATCCTAAAGGAGTATGCGATGCGAACCATTGAGGCTGCCGACCGAGTTTCTTACCGGAGAATGACGACCGACGAACTACGCGAGCATTTCGTTGTGCAGGAGCTATTTCAAGCCGGATCGCTCAATCTTGTTTACACGAACGTGGACCGTGCCGTGATCGGCGGCATCGTTCCGACCTCCGAGCCGCTTGAGTTGAAAGGCGGTCGCGAGATGGCATGCACCTATTTCTGTGAACGTCGCGAAGCGGGCGTTATCAATCTTGGCGGCGCGGGAGCCATCGTTGTGGACGGCACAACCTATGAGATGGCACCCCGTGAGTGTCTGTATATCCGGCGCGGGAGCCGCGGCATCCTGTTCTCGAGCGCGAACGCCGAAAAGCCGGCGCAGTTCTACCTCGTCTCCTATCCGGCACACGCGAGCTACACGACGACCAAAGCCGGAATCAAAGATGCCAACCGCATCGAGTTAGGGTCTTTGGCTGAGTCCAACAGACGCACCATCAATCAGTATATCCGCCCTGGTTTTATCAAGAGTTGCCAGCTGGTTATGGGATTCACGGAGTTGCACGAAGGAAGCGTCTGGAACTCGTTTCCGCCTCACACGCACAACCGCCGCACCGAGGTCTACTGTTATTTTGACCTGCCAACGAACGGGACTGTCATGCATTTCCTCGGCGAGCCAGACGAAACCCGTCACGTGGTCCTGCGTGAAAAACAGGTGGTTCTCTCGCCCGTATGGTCTGTCCACTGTGGCGCGGGAACGGGCGGATACGCCTTTGTCTGGGCAATGGGCGGAGAGAACCAAGAGTTCGATGATATGGACAAGTGTGACCTCGCCGCTTTCAGGTAAGATCCTGACATGAAAACCATTCTTCTCTTCACATTCCTGTTCGCCGCACGCGCGTTGACTGCGAACGATTTATACGTCGCCCCCGCAGTTGACGACACGGCATGCGCTGACGGCACGAAAAAGCATCCCTTCACCTCTTTGACGCAGGCCCGCAACGCGATTCGCACGGCGAAACGGGCGGGTGATAAAAGCGCCTGGACCGTCCATGTGGCCGAAGGAACATACCCGCTGACCGAAACGCTCGTTTTTGAGCCCTGCGACTCGGGCGCGGCGGACGCGCCTATCACGTATGAGGGACAGGGCGCAAAGACGCAAGTGACAGGCGGTATCCGGATCGACGCTTGGCGCGAGACTCCGGAGGGTGACTGGATCGCTGACATTCCCTTGCTGCCGGACGGAACGCCCGCCTATTTTGAAAGCCTCTTCGTAAATGGCCATCGCGCCATCCGCGCGCGTCATCCGAATACCGGTTTTTTCAACCCCCTGTCGCTGAAACAAACGTTCTGCACCAATGTGCAGCCACGCGTTGAATATGCCATTGCCACCCTCACCGGCCGCGCCGGAGACCTCGCGCCTCTGACCCGAACTCCGAAGGAGGAACTTCGTTTCGCTCAGGTCATTGTCCACCACAACTGGGACACCACGCGCCGAATCATTCTCGGTTTCGATGCGGCGACCGAAACCTTGCTGACGCAAGGACCACGCTGGAAACCGTGGAATCCTTGGCGAACAAACTCACTCTTCTACGTGGAAAACGTGCGGGCGGCTTTCGACACGCCCGGCGAATGGCTCTACGACGGCTGTCAGGGTAAAATCCTGTATCGCCCGCGCAAAGGCGAACGCCGTCCGGGACGCTGGTTCGGGGCTGACGTCATTGCTCCCGTTCCGGGGCTTCAGACGCTATTGGCGTTCAACGGGGACCCAGCAAGCACACAGTATGTGGGCCACGTCAGCTTCAAAAACATCGCGTTTGTCTTTACCGATTCACCGCGTCGTCTTGACCAAGTGGACAAGGCGTTTATCGCGCCCTCCATTCTCGGCCTGATCGACAAACCCGGACCCACGCAATTCGAGCCTATGCAGGCAGCCTCGCGTACGGAGGCCGCCATCATGGCAGACGGCGCGCACAACGTCGTCTTCACCGGCTGCGAGATCGCCCACACGGGCGAATACGGCATGTGGTTCCGCGCGGGATGCATAAGCAACCGCATCGAGCACTGCGCGCTCACCGACCTCGGCGGAGGAGGCATCCGGATCGGCGATCCCGGGGGCAAAGGCGCAAGCATCGGCAGCAACACCGTAGCAACCGTCCGCAACGCCTTCAGCACCGCGTTTAATGTGGTCGACAACTGCATCATCAAAAAAGGCGGACGTTTCCATGCCAGCGCAACGGCAGTCTGGATCGGGCACTCCTCCGACAACCGCATCATCCACAACGAGATCAGCGATCATTTTTATACCGGCGTCTCCGTTGGGTGGGTTTGGGGCTATCGCGGCAGCGTGGCACAACGAAACATCGTCGCCTTTAATCGCATACACATGATTGGACAAGGGGCTCTGGGCGACATGGGCGGCGTATATACGCTCGGCACTTCTTTCGGGACCCGCATCTGCAACAACGTGATTTTTGACGTGGATTCTTACACCTACGGAGGCTGGGGACTCTATCCCGACGAAGGCTCCGAGGGCATTACATTCGAGAATAATCTCGTCTACAACACCAAAGACAGCTCCTTCCATCAGCATTACGGGAGAGATAATATCGTCCGCAACAACATCTTTGCCTATAGCAAAGAATGTCAAGTGGCGCTCACGCGAGTTGAACCTCATCGGTCCGCCACCATCGAAGGGAATATCATCTACTGGGAGTCCGGCCCCACGTTCAGCGCGCGCTATAAAGGTTCCGACAAAGCGAACGTCGAGTGGGAAAAAAACCTTTGGTGGCGGACCGAAAGAACCGTCGACTTCAACGGAAAGACTTTTAAGGAATGGCAAGCGATCGGCCGCGACACCGACGGCATTGTGGCAGACCCACTTTTTGTCAATCCCGCGAAAAGAGATTTTCGTCTCAAAAGCGGCTCGCCCGCCGATAAAATCGGCTTCAAACCATTTGATGCTTCAGCCGCAGGCGTCTACGGTGAACGAGCATGGCATCGCCGTGCGCAACAGTGAGAAAAGCGATGAAAACCAGCAGAAAATCATTCTTTTCAACACCGTGGGGACGCATCCGTTTTTTTATCCCTTTTACGGCGATTCTTTCTTTTGCGGTGTATTACATGACCGTCTTCAGGCATGTCTACCCGGGCGTTTCCGCATTCCTGACAGCCGCAGCCGCCGATCTTTGCCCGCAAGAGGACCTCTCGTATCCTTTATTCACTTGGGTCGCGCAAGGTGTGGCGTCGCTCCCCTACCTCGCGTTACCCATACGCCTAAATCTGTTTTGCGCGATATGCGGCGCTTTGGCGGTCGCGCTGTTCTACCTTCTGACAGCACGCATGGTCTTTATTTTCGCGTGTGAAGATCCGGGAGGCGCAATGGCTGCGTTGCCTCCGCGCGCGAGAGAGACGGACGATGACACCGATGACGACGACAGCATAATCAATAAAGGTGACGCCGGATTCGCCATGAATGCGGATGGGACCCTCTCTATTCCCGTCTCCGTTCAAGCCCACAATCGGCGCGTTTCTTTTGCCGCTGTGCTGGGTGGTTTGGGCGCGGCAAGCGCCTTGGCTTTCAGCGCGCCTTTCTGGCTGGCGTCCACACGACTCTTCCCCTTCACGTTCGATTTAATGCTGTTTTTCTTCATCCTGAATCTGCTGTTGTCCTATGATCAGCGCGGGAATCTCGTCTCACTTTTCATCGGAAATTTTCTGCTCACAGCATGTTGCGTCGAGTCACCGCTCTTTCTGCTTCTGTTACCGATCGGCGGCCTCTTTCTGACTCGCGCCATGATTCTGAATGGTCACGCCACCACATATAAGGTTTTGTCTGTAATCCTTATTGGACTTGCAGGATACATTCTCGCAGGGCTGCTCCTGTGGCAAACGGCGAAGCATTGCGCGGCCATCACAATACCTGCTTTCCGTCCCATCGCGGACGTATTTTTATCCACAAACCTACAGGAACTCATCCGGTGGATTCCCAGTTTCGGCTGGAGCTACGTGTTTGTGCAGTTTCTGTTTCCAGCCGCCATCTCCATTTTCATCTTCTCCTATTCGTTCCGTCGGCGCACACCTGTTTTTTTCGCGGCGCAGATCGCGATGCTCATTCCTCTCATTCCGAGCCTGTTAAACCTACACATCTCGCCGTGGGGAATCGCACGTCTCACCTCTAAACTTCCGGTTTTCACGTATGTCGTCATCGCACTGCTCGTTGGGCTCATGATCGCGGTTTGGTATCTCATGCGCGAAATGTATGAAGAGAAGATCGAGGAAGACCTCGACTATTATGAATACAGAGACAATCCATTCATCTGCCGTATTGGATCGTTCCTGTGTTGGCCGCTACTGCTTCTCGCCTGCATCGTGCCTTTTCGCCACTTTACCGATATCAACCCCAATGACGGCATTTTCGCAGACACCGTCACCGAAAACATCTATCGCGAGTTAGGTCCGCGCGATTGGCTGGTCAACTGCCGTTTGTTGCCCTACCACCTGATGATCCGTGCGCACAAGGACGGACGCAGTTTAAACTTCATATCGACCGATTCGACCACAAGCGCCTACGATGCCGTTCAACTCGCGAACAGTATTCGCGCGGATCGCTCTTTCGACCCTTATCGGTACCGCCTGTTAAATGCGGCTGACCTCTCAACCACCTCTTTCCTCAGAGAATGGTTGACGCATGAGACCAACGCCTTCCAACGCATCGTCCTCTTCGACACGCCGCAGGTCTGGCGCGCCAACGGATTTCGCGCCATCCCTGACGGACTCTTTCTAAGCGGCGCGCCGGGGGATAAGACTGTCGACGGAATCGACCTGCTGACAAAGCAACAGGCTTTTTCGGAGAAAATGACGCCGTTGATCTCGCCCAAAGCCACAGACACCATACGCCTGTTTGCCAACATTCGAAGAACCATACGCCGTCAACTCGCTCTGATGTCAAATGAACTCGGTTATTTATTGGTATCCCAAAACAAAAAGACGGAAGCGGCCGAGCTCTACAAGAAGGCCGAAAAGTTCGACCTCGACAACCTATCGCTTTTGTTGAACCGCTTTGACTTGGCGCATAATCAAAATGTCGCGCCCGAGACCCTTCCGGAAATCGAGACGCGCCTACGGGCTATCCCGCAGCGGATCAACACGTACACGTTAAACGAATCCCTCCTGCAGACGGTGAACGGCACGCTTCTCAACCCGGACATTCTCGAATATGTCAGGAAAAACTTTTGGGTGAAATCCGTTTCCTTCAGGAATCTGACGATTACGTCAAAGAACATTCGCGCCGATCCTCTCACCGCTTTGCGCGATAAAAAACGCGAACTCTGCCAGACAATCTCCAAGCATATTGACGCCAACGAATTCGAAGACGCTGAACGGCTTCTCAACATGCTTCTTGACCTTGACGAGAAAGACCATTTTGCGCTCATCCATAAAGCGCGAATCGCGATTGAACGGCACGACCTGCCTGATGCGGGACTCTGGATGGATCTCGCCAAAGAGAACGGCGTACCGCCCGCAGACCTCATTTGGCACGAAGTTTCCATCCTCATGCTGAATGGTAAAAACAAAGAAGCCCGAGCCATGCTCAACGCGGCGATTCCCGCCAATCCCGGCGACATTCTCCTTTGGGGGCTCTTAGCCGATCTGTTGATCAAGAACGGCGAATATCCTGAACTTGAGACCCGAGTCTATCCCGCCATGCGGAACGCCTCCATCAAAAATGAGCATTATCTGATGCATATGTTGAGAGGTCATATCCTGCAGCATAACGGTCCCTCCGACTATCAAGCCGCTCGCGCTTCTTTCTTGCGGGCGCTATCGCTGAATAAACATCTTGATTCGGTCCGCGAGGAAGTGCTCCGGCTTGACGACGCCCTCGATGTTCCGGCCTTTTGCGAAGAGGACGCCAAAGCGGTTTTGCGGCAGAATCCTGAACACTCGTTCGCGAATTTTCTTTGGGGGTCCGTACGACTGCGTCGCGGTGAACTCGACTTAGCCGAAGATCTGTTTAAGCGCAGTTTGGAAAAAGAACGTAATGCCCCCGCTTACGCGGGACTGGGAGCTGTTCTACTCGCCAGAGGCGATTATGTTTCCTCGGAGAAGTTTCTGCGGCGTTCGATCGAAATGGATAAAACACGTCTTTTCACGTGGCACACCCTCGCCCGCCTGCTTCTCGCCACAGATCGCCTCGATGAAGCCTCAAAAGCGCTTGACGTCGTTCTGGCAGGTCAGCCCAACGATCTCGAGGTCCGGCTGACTTTGATCCGTCTGCTCATAAAGCAAGCGAAGCTGCAGGATGCCGCCACGCACGTTTCCGACATGCTCGAAAACGAGGATCTGTTGCCTCCGGACATTCTCTCGCAACTCAAACCGCTCGCAGTCCAATTATCTGCGGCGCTCTCCAAATAAATTGTACCGCATGAACCCGATACGAACGCTTTTTTACTATATTGAATACCTTGTTATCCGTCTGGTCAGCTTGCTTTATGATCTGATTCCGGCATACAAAGCCTACGATGTTGGCGCGGCGATTACGACATGTGCCTATCCGCTTTTTCGCGCTCGCCGACGGATCGCCATCGACAATATCTTAAAGGCACACGTCACGAGCGATCCGAAAGAAGCGGACCGCATTGCCCGCAAAGCCTTCGGCCACCTTGCCGGTCACATTTGCGAAGCGCTCAAGGTCGGACAGGTCGTCACTGCGGACAACTGGCGTAAACATATCACGTTCGACGGTCCGGAAGCGTCATGGAAAATGCTCATGGAGACCCCCGGGGTCCCCATCATGCTCCTTTCTGGTCACCATGGCACATGGGAGGCGGCCGTCTCGATTATTTCGTTCACACGTCCGATGATCGCCGTGGCAAGAAAACTGAACAATCCGTTTGCGGACCGGTTTCTCAAGCAGCACCATTTTCGGGGGGCAATCACGATTGTGCCCAAAAAAATGGGGTTCACTCCCAACGTATTACGCGAATGGAAGGACAATGGAGCGGCCATGACCCTCGTGATGGACCAGCACGCCGGGCCCAAACAAGGCGTCATGGTTAATTTTATGGGACGCCCGGCCTCCACGCACACCTCGCCTGCGCGGTTGCACCTGAAAACCGGCGCACCCATCATTGTCGGCTCCTTTGTTCGCGACGCAGCCTTCCAATACCGGATGGTGACGACAAGTGAACCGATTATCTTCCATGCGACGGGAAACAAGGAGAAGGACATCGCCGATTTGCTGACAGAAATCAATAAGCGTCTCGAAGATGTAATCCGACTCTACCCTGAACAGTATCTCTGGGCACACAAACGCTGGCGATAAAAAAAACGGCGGATAAAAGCTTTCGCTTTTACCCGCCGCCAGGGAGGACATATATAATTTTGTAGTGACCATACAGGGGGGAACCTGTATTCGCGATCGCGGGGGAAGCGTCGCGGTAGGCCACACGGTTCAGCACCCTGGGGGAGGTTGTTTGAACTGGGTGTATATTACGTTAAGCACCCTTGCTTTGTCAACGGGTTCGTTAAAAAAAGTTTAAAAAATTCTCACCCAATAAAAACAGCCTAAGAATGCTCATTTTGACGGAAAAAACGACCCAAAACAGGAAGACGCACCCGCATACACCTGTACTCTGTTTTGCAGAAACGTCGGCGAGCCCGCTTCGATGATCACACGCCGTAAATACGGGCATCAAGCGCCTTACGCATCGCTCGCGTATCGGCCGATGTGCCCGTCCAGACGGAAAAAGCCGCAGCGCCTTGATAAACAAGCATGCCGGCACCATTCACAGCGTCCGCGCCTGCAGCAAGAGCGGCTCTCATCGTAGGCGTAACACGTTGCGTATAGACAAGATCGTACAGCAACTGCCCCTTTCTGAAGGCCTCCGGCGGCAGTATGGATTCGTCTTCAACGTGCAATCCCGCAGTCGTGCATTGCACAATCAGATCAGCCTCTCGGCAACACTCGGCCCACACAGAGAGATCATACGGCAATGCCCGAACGACCGCCGACGCATTAGGCAACCGCCGGGCAATATCGGCCGCCACGTGCTCAGCCTTGACCGCCGTTCGATTCGCCAGAATCACATCCGTGGCGCCGCCGCAAACGCAAGCGATAGCCAACGCCCGCCCGGCCCCGCCGCACCCCAGAATCACCACGTTGCGACCCTCGGGGCTCATACGGTAATTCACCGACAAATCTTCAAGAAAACCCTCCGCATCGGTATTGAACCCGGTCAACCCCTGCGCATCGATGCGAACCGTATTGACCGCCCCAAAAAGGCTTACGGAACGGTCGATACGATCCATCAGCGTAACCGCAGCTTCCTTATGAGGCACGGTGATGTTTAGACCTCGAAACCCTTCCTTGCGGCACGCGGCCAAACGCTCACTCAACGCGTGAGGCGGCACATCGTAGCAAAGATACTCCGCGTCTAATCCAAGCGAACGAAAGGAGGCCTCATGCATGACCGGCGAAAGCGAATGCGCTACAGGATGTCCCAAAAGCGCGAAACGGCAGGCGTGCTTCATACCGACTCCTCACGCGTGCTTCGCGCCCGGCTCCGCCACCTCACGGCCAACGGCAATCACACCGGTGCGGGAAATATCGATGATTTTGTAGGGCGTAAGCAGTCGCAGGAAATCGGCAACCGTCTCTTGATTACCCGCCATTTGGATCGTCACGGACTCTTCCTGAACAGCCACGGCACGCGCCATAAAAAGCGCCGCCAGATCGACAATCTCGGCACGTGCATGATGATTCACGGTCGCCACACGCACGAGGATCAACTCGCGGTCGATGTGTCTGCGGTTTGTCATGTTGATCACCTCGATCACGTCGATCTGCTTAGAAAGCTGGCTCGTGACCTGCGAGATGACATGCGCATCCCCCGGCACGACAATTGTCATTTTCGACACGGTCGGATCTGCCGTAGGTCCCACATTCAGCGTTTCGATGTTATAACCTCGCCCTGAAATCAGGCCCACGATGCGGGCAAGCACGCCGGGCTGGTTTTCAACGAGGCAATTGATGATGTGTTTCATAGTATGGCCTTCTTTTCCTAAAAATAAAAAGTCGTTTGCCTATTCTTTCATGTTCACTACAGCGTACGATTGATCATTTCCGCCACGTGCGAACCAGGCGGGATCATCGGAAACACGTTGGCTTCGGGCGACACAATACACTCGATCACCCATGTCTTATGACTGGCGAAAGCCTCTGTCAAGGCGGGGACGACCTCTTCAGGCTTTGTGATGCGCCGAGCGCATGCGCCATGCGCTTCGGCCATTTTCACAAAGTCCGGCAGATAGGCGTTCGCATCCTGCACATGCTCGTTCGGCAAACGACCATGCTGACTTAACATCACGCCCGAATAACGCTTGCCGTAGAACAGTTCCTGCCATTGCCGCACCATGCCAAGATACCCGTTATTGAGAATGACAACAATGATCGGCACCTGATGCTCCACGGCCACGACCAACTCCTGGAAATTCATCTGCACGCCGCCATCCCCTGTTATACACACAACGAGTTCATCCTTACGGCCTAACTGCGCGCCGATCGAAGCCGGAAGTCCAAACCCCATCGTGCCAAGACCCCCTGATGAGATAAAACTCCGAGGGTGCGTGTATCGGAAGTACTGCGTGGCCCACATCTGATTCTGACCCACATCGGTCGTGATCAACGCCTGACCCTGGCTGACCGCGTAAATTTGCTCGATCACATACTGCGGCATCAGCACATCACCGTGCGTCGGATAAGAGAACGGGAAACGCTCTTTCCATCGATTGACTTGGGCAAGCCATTCGGCATGCTCGGCGGGTTTCACGAATGGCGACACCGCCTCGATCACCGGTTTCGCATACCCCTGAACCCCCAAGTCGGCACGCACACTCTTACCGATCGCAGAACGATCAATATCGATATGGACAATCGTGGCCTTGGACGCAAACGCCGATATCTTTCCGGTCACCCGATCATCGAAACGCGCGCCCACCGAAATAAGCAAATCGCAATGATCCACCGCATAGTTGGCCGCCACGCTGCCATGCATCCCCAGCATCCGTAAAGAAAGGGGGTCATCTTCGGAGAAAGCCCCCAATCCCATCAGCGTTGTGCACACGGGGATATTGGCCTTATGCGCCAAAGCCTTGATGGCTTCAGACGCTTCCCCGCTGATCGCTCCGCCACCCACATACAGCAGCGGCCGCGTCGCCCGATTAATAAGATCGGCGAACTGAGCGATTTCAGCGGGATTGATGGTCACATCGGGATGATATGCGCGCATCTCGACTTTCTCTGGCGTCAACGCAGCGGTCTTCTGTTTCTGAACGCTCTTGGGAATGTCGATCACCACCGGCCCCGGTTTTCCAGTGGTCGCGATGTAGAAGGCTTTCGCAAGGATGCCTGGCAACTCGTCCGCATCACGCACGAGAAAATTGTGTTTGGTCACAGGACGTGTGATGCCAATCACGTCGGCTTCCTGAAACGCGTCATTCCCGATCATATTGAGCGCCACTTGTCCGCAGATGCAGACCAAGGGAATACCGTCCATATATGCAGTGGCAAGACCGGTCACCGTATTGGTGGCTCCGGGGCCGGAAGTCACAAGGCAGCAACCGGGCTTTCCCGTCGCACGGGCAAAGCCGTCGGCCATATGGACAGCCCCCTGCTCGTGACGCGAAAGGACAAAATTGAAAGGCGCATCATGCAGGCAGTTGAAAATGTCGAGCACTGCACCGCCTGGATATCCGAAAAGCACCTCGCACCCGGCCTTGACCAAGCCGTCGACGACGCACTGAGCGCCGCTCTTGAGAGGTTGTGCCGAATTTTTCGTCATGTCCGTTGCTGCCTTCTCACTCATGTTTTCCTCACTCGTCTGTTGTCTTAATAATGCAAAAACCCGCCGTCTGGTCCAACGGCGGGTTTCTGTTCTAAGTCCGAAATCACATGTCGACTTAATCCATCAGGAGCCCGCCAGGCACGCCGCAATAAATAATACGGGCGTAACCCGCTCGTTAACGAGAAGGCTGCTCAAGCACACATTAATGTCACCATGCGATTTCATGATTTGCAGATAAATTACTAGGAAACGGCCGGTCTGTCAATCACCGCACAAAAAAACCGGCTATTTTTGACGAGCCCACTGCTGATCAAGCTGTTCGTAGATTTGCGGAAAAACCTTATGCGGCATACCGAAACCATGACGAATCGCCTTATCCTTGACACGGAGCGCGTTGTAAGATGAATACACTGCGGCCGGCGGGCAGGTCTCATCGATAAAACCAACGGAAACGCGAACGGGACACGTGATGCGCGGCGCAAAGTGAGCCCCATCAAAATAAGGCGCGGTTCGGATCGCCGCCTCTTTCTGCTCCGGCGTGACATTCTCGATCAGTTTCGGCCACCCTGAATCACGCCCTTTCTGGAAACCCAACAGATCGGTGAGCGCAGGCACATGCATCACGCCTTTGGTGAAGTTCTTGTTCAGCCCGCACAGGTAAAAACCAAAGCCGCCGCCTTGACTGGTCCCCGTATAAACAAAACGAGTCTTGTCCACATCCGGACGCGCCGCGAGCCAATTTACACCGCGGTTAATCCCGAGCAAAATGCGATAATAGAGATAGGTTTCGCGCGCGGCAGCACCGGACATGCAATAGCGCGGCACACCGTATTGTTCCTGCACACGCCTATCCTGCTCCGCGTAAAGCTTCTTTTGCGCCTCGACATCCGCTCCAGACTCAAACGGATGGACATTCATCACGAGATGGATGAACCCGCGATCCGCCATTCCCGCGCTAGGGCCAACCACACCGGGACCGGCCCCCGGAACATTGACTTCGGCCGGGAAAGGCCCTGCACCTTTAGGTACGCTCAGGAACCCATAGACACGCAGGTTATCAAATGTCGCAAAACTCACCCTGAAACAATCATGCTTCTCGTTGCAGAAGCGATCCAAACGCTCGACCCGAGGATCAAGGGGGACCTCAGCCTCAAGCTTTCTGACAGCCGTGTCCCAGAACACATCAAAGTCCGCCGGGCGTGCAGAGCCCGCCGTAATTTTCTCCGGTTCATATGCTGCGCCGGAAAGACCCCGATATCCTTTGTCGAGCTGCAAGGTCGCCGTGCATTTCAGAAACCCCGGCTCATGCAACGTCCCCGAACTGGTCACCGGATTAGCCGTCGCCAAATCAAACGTGACATTGGACAGCTGTTGCGTCCCGAAATTGGTCAGCACAACACGCAGTTGGCCATGCTTTACAGGCTGTTTGTCCTTATCCAGCACGTGAATGGAAAAAGTCGCAGGCTCACCACACGCATAGACGTACGAATCCCTATCCGCTTTTACTTCCACCGACTGCGCCAACGCCAACAGCGGCAACGTGAGTATCCCGGTCATTATGAGGTTCTTCATCTTCTATAGCCTTTACTTGATTTTAAAACCGCCCAGTACCCGACCGCCATTAATTTCCGGACGCGTGCGCGAACTCGGCTCCAATTTTGCAAGAGACAGAAAACTGATCCTCGGAGGTGCGCAACAGCGCAACGCCCTCACGTTCCGCCACGGCCAACATATCATCGGGGACATCGCGATGATGCACAATCAAAATGGCAGGCGAACCGACAAGCGTACACACCGCCACCGTATTGGTATGATTTTGAACGGTAATCAGCACTGCGCCCTCAGGGCAATGCGCCATCACATCGCTGAGCAAATCCGACGTGTATGCGCCGCTCACCTCTACTTGCGAATCGGGCACCTGCACGGCTTCCAATCCGCAGCGGTTCATCAGTTCCTGAAGCTTCATGTCCCTAATTCCCCTCTTCAACATCCCGTCACCGATTATGGCTTTACATCGATCATGTAAACCTGTCGCGTTCCCTCGTGCACCGAATTGAACGCCAAGATCTTCCCGTCTGGCCGCCATCGGGGATGTAAATCACAGCGTGAATACTGTTCGCGGTAAAGCTCAGGGACAAAAAAGCTCCCCAACGGCAAAACCGCCTGATCCGCCATGCGCAATACCATCAGCTTACGCTCATTCAATCTGTCAGGATAAGTATCCGTAGCCATCCATTGTCCGTCATTTGAAAACACCCCGTGCCCGTCAAAATCAAGCAAACCGCGTCCCACCCGTGTGAAGTCGGTCTTGCCAATCGTAAAGAGCACATGGCTAAACACCGCGTCCCTGTATTTAGCCGTGACCATCAGCCGCTCGCCGTCCAACCAGTTGAAGTGCGAGCCGCCCCAACCATCCGGGAAACATCGCCGCACATCGCTGCCGTCGCGGTTACAGGTGAAAGAGGTGGTCTCCCACTTTCGCACAATTTTCTGTCCCGACAGATTCTCCACGGTCCGCGCCAGCCAAAAAATCTTCGAGCCGTCACGGCTGAAAACCGTGTGGCAAAAATAGGCCAACGCGTGGACATCCTTGACTTGCGGCATTCTGTCGCGCACCGAGTCAATCGTCACGATGAGCGTTGCCTCTCCGTTGTCCAAATTTACAAGCCACAAGCCGTCATCCGCAGGCCATGTCACAGCGGTTCGGGCGTCTTGACCATTGCCGCCGTACCCGTAATCCGGACGCGTCAGGCGCAAACGCGCGTAGTTAATGCTCACGGCCCACTTCCCGTCCACCGTAACAGCGCTTACGGGGAACGGCACAACCCGCTTCGTTCTGGCGACCGTATCGAAGATAATCGAAACGAACTTGCCATCAACAAGATCGTTGTAGATGAAGTGGCGGTCCGGCGAGGTTCCCAGCCAATGCGCCATGGTCGCCTCCTGGAAATTTCAGCAACGCGTTTGCGTCAGAGGAATATAGCGGTTGTTGTCGTTGAGATCGACGACGCCCAACGTCGCAGGATCCTTTTCTGTCGCGAGACGTCCCTTCACATCCGTCTCCAGCACCGTCACATACCGTCCGTCCGCACTCCACGCATTGATTGCATAATAACTTGCAAACAAATGATCCTTGGGACCGGAGGTAACAGCACGCGGCGGAGAGAACTCCGGAAACTCGCCGGCCACCCCGTAACCGGCCAACGCCAACGCAATCACAAAAACCATATTTCGCAGCATATCATCCCCCTCCCCCCCCCC
>CAZTDL010000026.1:0-15923 GCA_964612775.1 uncultured Lentisphaeraceae bacterium | reverse complement strand
AATGCCCCTCAATTTTCAAAATGTCTTGATTGGTCGGGGCGTCGAGATTTGAACTCGAGACCTTTTGCACCCCAAGCAAACGCGCTACCAGTCTGCGCTACGCCCCGATAGGGTCAAAATTGAAATGGGAATATACCAAGTCACAGGGTGATGCGTCAAATGGAAACTCACGCGATTGAGGCACGATTATCAGCATCAAGACATACTCACAATTGAAGAGCCGCAACTTCTCCAAGCGACATGCAAACACCCATCGAACGAATGGATGCGGAGGCAAAGGGTTCCGCAGAAATCGCCATGCCCGCACAAAGCAGATTGGAAGGTCCGCTCATGGGCTGTAAGCACCGGAGAGGAATCATGTGCGACTGCCCCATCGGAAGATAACGGTAGGAAACGCCTCTCACAGCATCCCACGATTCAAGCGGCCAGGCGTTTTTAACCACTCCGTCCGCAAACGTTCTCGCCTGCAAAACATCCTCGGCCGTCAAGATATACTTACCACGCAAATGGCAACTCTCACGCGGCAGCACACGCGACAAAAAAGAAAGAATGCGCGCATCGCGAAAAGCCGGACTCGCCGCTTTTAAGACCGAAAAAACATCCTCGGCCCAACCTTTCGCCGAAACGGACGACGTTGCCGGCACGGCCATCTTCACCCATGCGCGTCCCGGCTCATTACGCGTTTCATACGTGGTTAACGACAGACAAAAAGGCAGTTCCCCTTTGCTGACAGCTTGACGCAGCGACATCGGAACGTCGATCGCAAGCCCCAACGGACCGGCGGCCTTCTCATCGACACCTTCGACCTCAAAACCATAACCGGCCAAGGCCGGGTTCTCGGGCCAAACCACATCAGATCCGCACAAACGGCAGACCGCCGCCGTTCCGGTACAATCCACCACGGCGTCCGTCCGCAACGTTCCCCCGGAAGCCAGCGTCAATTCAGCAATCCGTCCGTTCGACAACGACACGCGTTCAACCGAATCACACCGGCAGACACGAATCTTCGTTTCCCGGGCGATCCTGCGTTCCGCACACGTTTCAAAAGTCGCCCCGCCCCCAAAGGGTAACACCCAAACACGTCCCCTACGAACCGCCTTGTCGGCAATCCGCCCCCCCGCCAACAGCGAACAAAAATCAACCGTCATCGGACCGGCCAAGGGATCACCGGGTTGCGATCCGTCTGATAAAAAAAGTCCGCAAACAAAACGATGCAACCCATATATCGCGGCACCGCCGAGCCGATCCGTAGACTCCACCAACGCCACACGCTTCCCTGCATGCGCAGCCGTTAACGCCGCGATGATTCCAGACGTTCCGGCGCCAGCCACCACGATGTCAAAGGTCTCCATCATATTTACGGCTCATCGAGCAACCATTGCCGGAACCCATTCATTATCTCATCAGCCTCTTCATCCGAAAAAACGCCCTCAATATAAGAAAGCACCGCCTGGCAAGCACCCCGGCTCGGATTCAGAACCAAACCGACGCCCGGCGGCGTGGGGATCACGGGGAAATGAGTGATGTTTTGGATGGCACACCCCAGAACGGAAAGCGCCTTAACGGACGATTCTCCCAAACACGTGAATCCAAACGAGGCTAATCGGTTACGATAAAACCGCATCAGAAATCGCCACATTTGGCGGGCCGGCAAAATCCGCATCAGAAGATTAGCATCCTCTATTGCCGAGGGTATCTCTTCCCTGACCTGACTCACCAATTGATCGCGCAATAGCCCCGCCAAAGCGTTTCGATCACTTGCGCCTGCGACAGGGAAACGGAAATAGAGGAACGACAACTCATTAAAAAAGAAATGCCGCGTTCGCACCGCCACAGTCTTTGGCTTATCCGTCGAGACCGACACCACGAAGTGCGCATTTTCGCCTGCCTGACGCATAAAAAACGGGCGAAACGCGGATGCGGCAGATGCCAAAGCGAAGGGCATGAACATGAGATATCCCGCGACAGAATAGGCCCGTTCCCGAACACGACGAATCTCATCTTCAGTAAACGTGGTCATTCTGAACCGGAATGGCTTTTGGGCCGCATTCTGCGGCAAAGCCAACCATGCGGTAGCCCCTTCCGCCAACCGTCGCATCATCCGGTTGATTTTCTGACCGCTCCTGAATTTTCGGCACCACTGGTCCAGAAACGCCGGCGCCGTCAGACGCGCAGACGGGAAATCAACGTCGCAAGCCGTACCGTTCACATCTTCCAAAAAGAGTTGAATGAATGTTTCCGCACCGGCGGCATCAAACAGACAGTGATCAAACGAAAACACCAGAACGCTGTTATCCGTACCGATCTGCCCAAAATCCAAAGCGACACGCCACCCATCCTGCGCCGCATGTTGATTGGTCAGCGTCTCAATCCAACGAACCATCGCTGTTTGACGGGCACCGTTTTCCTCGAGCGTATGCCTCGCGACAGGCACCGGTCTCATTCGATCCGGCGCATCGGGTATTTTCCAGAATGGAGCCAAACACCAACAACGCGAAGCAGTTCCCCACAATATCGGAAAGCGGTCGCAATAGGAACGGAACGCGGCTTCAACCGTCCCAAAATCGGGAATGCCTGCTAAACAAATGGCTATCTGGAAAATACAACGCCGTCCGGTCATCTCGACCGTTCCCTGACTAAGCGCCGTCACACACCAGTCGGCACCACTCAAATAGCGTTTGCGCGAAGAACTCGGTACTTTCATTTTTGTGCCGTCTGAACAATCCGCTGAGTCAGGACATGCAACGAGCCGAAATCATCATTCGACAACCCTGACGACATCAACGAAAGACTATACTGTTTCTCGATAAAAACAAGCAGGTCGACAAATCCCATTGAATCAAGTCCCAACAGATGCAAAGGCTGATCTGTGGCCACGGCCTCAACATTTGCGCCTGTGAGCATCGCGACATGAATCCGCAGTTCTTGCAACACATCGATCTCCGTCATCAACATCTCCTCTTAAACCGTTATTACACGACGACGCGTACCACAGCGGGAAACGACCTGAATTCTTCCATCCGACAACAAGCCGCATTCCTTACGCAAATCCTTTTCGCGCCGCATCAGCACGGCGGCTGCCAGATGGAACGCGACACCGATACGCGTACTGCCCCACAGCGCGGCATAGCTGAGACACAGCGCACCTTGCGGCAAATCCTCACGTTGTGATTCCTCAGGCTGTTTACCCAGCGAAAGCGCATCCGTCAAACAACACGCAGCGTCAGACGACACCGTCTCTTCCACACATACGCGCACGCCGCCCGTTCGTTCCAGGCGGAAAAAAACGGCCCCTTCTCCTAGCACGACTGAAGTCGACCACATCCTTCTGACTACATGCGCCAACACATCAGAAAGCTCTTCTGCCGCACCGACAAGGACAGCGTCACAGCGGTCACTTGCAAGCCAGCCGTCCGCCAGCCGCAACGCCTCCTCAAAAGGCAACGCAAGATCCGCCACATTGAGCGTAGGTCCATGTATCCCGATCGCCGACGCGATCATCGATGCTGCGGCCGCATGCACCGACTGAGAAAACACGGTCGGCGACGTTTTCGCCTCGCCGTAATCCAAAATTTCGTTCACAAAACGAAAGACCGTCGCATGCGGACCCAACGCCGTCGCAAAGACAATCCCCACGCGTTCCGGCACCGCCGCACACCCCTGCCAAGCTTCCGTCGCGGCCAACAAAGACATCTTGCAGAAGCGATCAGCCCGCCGCGCCGGAGCCAATACCGGATTTCCCATAAGCGCCGCGGCCGGCACAGCCAACACTTCCACGCCTTCTTTCTCAACACAGGTGCGGATTGACGGCTGCCCTGTGCTCATCGCATCGCGCAAAGCAGAGACCCCGGCTCCGCCCGGAAAAACAAGTCCCATACCGGCAATGTTCATGACGCTGTCTCCTCCCGGGCGAGCAGAATCACCGCATTATTGCCGCCAAACGCGAGAGAGGTCGAAAACGCATACCGCCGCACCATCGGCGTCACTTTTTCCAATGGAGAAAAAGGGATCATCTCATCGCGCTCAACAAAACCGACTGTGGGAGCGATCCAGCCTTCCCGCAAGGATAACGCCGTAAAAACGGCCTCAATACCGCCTGCCGCACCCAATGTATGTCCCGTGTAACCTTTGGTCGAAGTCACCCGAACTTCCGGACCCAACACGCGCGCGAGCACACTTCCTTCGATACGATCATTCTCTTTCGTCGCCGTACCGTGCGCGTTAACAAAATCGATATCCGCCGGCGAAACGGCAGCCTCGCGTAAAGCCGTACGCATCGCCAGTTCTAAACCAACGCCCTCCGGATGCGGCGCCGTCAAATGGTACCCATCCGATGCGGAGCCAAAACCGGCAACCGTCAATGTCGTTGAACGCCCCCGGCGAAGAGCCCCCTCGCGACGCTCCAAAACCATCACGCCCGCGCCCTCGCCCAAATTGAGTCCCATCCGATCCCGGTCGAACGGCCGACACGGCTCAGAACTAGTCACCCCCAGCGCAAAAAAACCGCTTGCCGGAATCGCGCTCAATTCGTCAGCGCCGCCCGCGATGACGGCATCGCACAGTCCTGCTCGCGACCAAGTCATTGCCACACCTAACGCGTCCGTCCCCGATGAACAGGCGTTGACCACGGTCAACGTGGGCCCGGAAGCGCCAACCTCCCCCGCCACACGTTCGGAAAGGCTGCCCGAGGCAAACCGCTCGGCCGCAACCAATGGAGGATTGTCTGTCGTCCGGTACGACGCATAAAACGCGATGTCGTTCAATTGGCAAGCCACAGTGGTTCCAAGACAAACGCCCAAACGACATCCCGCAGGCAACGGCCACAACCCCGCGTCCTTTAAGGCCTCATGCGAAGCCGCCATTGCAAGCCGGAAAGTACGGTCAGCCGTCGTCGTCACGCAGGAGGCCGCGAACATCGGCGGCGCAGACGGGAAACTGGCGACAGGACATGGCACCCACACCGGCCGTAATCCCGTATGCAACGTTTGCAGAGAGGCGGCAACGTCACATCCTGCGGCAGAGACCACACCAAGTCCCGTTATGGTGATCATATCACGCATAAGAAACCGCGCACCTCAGCTCCGCGTCTTTTCGTAAATGTACTCGGCGAGTGAATTTACGGATTGAAAAACGCGTCGTCCCACATCCATATCCTTGATTTCGACGCCGAAATGACGCTGCAGGATCACGACGATTTCAACCGCATCCAACGAATCCAACCCCATGTTACTGCCAAACAGCGGCGCGTCATCCTGTATCTGCTCGACAGATATATCCTGCAGATTAAGGTTTTCAATCAACAGATTCTTAAGTTTCTGCCGAATGTCAACAAGCTCTTGCTCACGTTTCTCCATACCGTCTCGCACTCCTTTGACTAACTTGATGTTTCGAATTATAACCAACCTGCCTTCAACCTGAAAGATGAAGCTTTAAAAACTTGTTTAAAACAGGCCTCCGTTTTGCCTGTCACATCCGCCACCATAAATCACGTTCCGTTAGGCCCACGCGTCCAGACATCCTCGAACAGAAAACACTGGTAGGGATATCGCAGTGTAAACGTCTCAAGACGCTTCGCGAAAGCCTGTACGCCGTCATGGACCGCGTGACGATTTCCGCGCGGTGGCGCCTCGAACAGCGACGCCTCCAACGAATAAGACATCACACCCGTTTTGGGTGCGAAAATCGCGATGACGGAGACACCTGCCGCACGAGCAACAGCAAACGCGCTTGCAGGAAAAAAAGCGGACTGCCCCAAAAACTCGACTTCGGTGGTCTGTCCGCCGTAGGCGCGGTCACCCATAATCGACACGATCTCACCCTGTTGCAGCCGCATGCCCATCTCCACAGCACACGCAGGGCCTTGATCCGGCGAGATCACATTGAACCCCGCATCATCGCCACGCACATACGACCGAACCTCCGAACTTTCAGCATCGCGCATCAACAACGAAACGGACCGCTTTTCCGCGACTTGCCTCAAAAACGGTAACGCAAGCTGCCAGCCGCCAACGTGCGCGAGCAACAATACAAAGCCGCCGCGTTCCTTTCCAAGCTGCAAAGTTACAGCCGCCACCGCGCGGCTATCGAACACAAACGTTCTTAGGCCGACATTATGCGCGTGCCGATCAATAAGGCACTTGCCTTGGCTCACAAAAAGACGATATACAGCCAACCTACGCGCGAAACGCCCTGCGACGGGAAAACGCCGCCGAACATAGGCCTCTGCACCGGTGATCGCACGCCCATCGAACAGCGCGTAATAGGCACACACGATATAGAGCAGTCCGTAGGCTCCCCGCAGGCCCGTCAACATCAGCGCGGTCCGGAAAAACCAAAAACCCAACGCGTTACCGCGCACGCGCTCGCGCGGCAACATATGACGTTCATGAATCAGAACCGACAGCTTGTACACCAAGAAACCCAAAAGCACGGAAAAGACAGGCGCAAGAACAAGGGCTCCCACCAACCATTCATTGAAACAGTTAAACAATTCTTGAACGGTTCGAGGAAACCGCGGCAATAAAGCGCCATGCAGAATCAAATGTCCCACCACCATACATAAGCCCGGCGTAAATGGCGGCACAAACAAATTCTGAATCACAAGCGCCATCATGCGGTTCAGGTTGAGACGTGTCGTCACATACAGAATCGCCAGCGTATGTACGCCCGGGATTGGAAGTACGGCTAAGAATGTCCCCACGCCCGCCGAAACACCAAGCCCGATAGGCGTCGCGCTCTCGTACAGCAACGAAAGTATAAACCGGCCGGGATGCAGGACCTGCCGCCACGCGCTCGCTTTCGATGTTGGAACCAGACGACGCATCGGCCATGGAAAAAGGCGTCGACTAACCAGTTTTCCATGCAGATGCGTCAGACGAACGTTGTCACGAATCTTGTGAAAATGGGACACCCGTTCAGAGGGCGGCGCATAAAAAGTCGAGACAGGCACCTCGACGAGCGGCAATCCCGCCCACAATGATTTCACAAGAATCTCGACCTCGAAATCGAAATGCCGTGATGCGACACGAAGCTGCGATACCAATTTGACCGGATAGGCCCGAAAACCGCACTGAGTGTCGGCGCTTACCGTACCGGTTTCAAGCGCAATCCAAAAATTAGAAAAAGACCGCCCGAACTGGCTCGATGACGGCACATTCGGCACGGTGAAATCGCGTACCCCCACCACGACGGCTGAAGGCGTATTCCGACACGCCTCCATAAATCGCGGAAGATCGGATGGAGCGTGTTGTCCGTCTGCATCCAGCGTAATGAGATGTGAAAAACCCTGCGCCTGAGCAAAGGCCAGCGCCGTCAGAATCGCGGCTCCCTTGCCTCTGTTCCGTTCATGACGCAGCACCGTGACAGATTCATCCGAAAGGAGCGATGTGACGTCCGTGTCCGTACAACCGTCATCGACCACCGCGATGTCCTGAATCAGTTTACGGCATTGCTGAACCAACGGCAACAACGTGGCAGCATTGTTATAAACCGGGATCACGCACAAAAACTTCGTATTCTCAGGATCGGTGGACATGCCCGTCAGTTCGCCGGCGTTTTCGCATCCCGGCATCCTTTCTTGAGCAGCAGATCGATCGACATACCCGAATACCCCAAGCGATGTAAAAACGCCAATCCGCTATCATAGGAATCCGGCGGATAGACGACCTGCCGATGCTGTTTAAATCCGTCCAACAGCACCTCGTGCAGCCAATCACGACTCAACTGCGGAGAAAAATAGTAGACCGGCTTCAGGAGATCGGTTGTTTTCGTTATCACGCCTTCGCGCAATGCGCGCAATTCCAGCGGCGTACCCGGAAAAATGCGAATGCCCAAGAAAATAAAAGAGGCCGCGCCCTTCAGTTTGAGGATGTTCGCTATACCCTCCCGCACGGTTTCAGGCGACTCGTCCGGCCCCCCCCATCATGAAATAATGCGAGACGGTCAATCCCGCTTGCACGAAGCAATCGTGAGTCATCTGAATCTCATCGAACGTGAACGCCTTGCCCATGGCTCGTAAGGTCGTGTCGGACGACGCGTCCGACCCGAGTTCAATCGCATTCAATCCTGTCATCTTCATCTGCTCAATCACATCAGGCTCAATCACCTCTGGACGGAAAAAACCGGTCCATGGAATATTGATCCCGCGTCGAGCCATGGCGGCGACCAAATGGCGATAATGCCCGAAAGTATCATTAAAAATTGAATCCGTAAAAAAGAGCCGCCGCGCGCCCTTTGCCTGCAGCCGTTGTATGTCGTCCACGACCTCTTCACAGTCACGCGGACGAAGTTTATGTCCCTCTAGCACAGGATAGGTGCAATAGGCACAGTGGTACGTACAGCCTCTTTTTGTCTGCAGCGGAGTGACGCCACCGCCCTTAAGATAGAAATTAAGGATCGCATCATCGTACGCAGGCGATATCATTTCAGCCGACCCCAACGAGGAGTCCGCGCAACTGATCCTCCGCGCAGGCTTCTCCTTGCGTGCCAGCGTATCCGCGAGTTCAACGACCAGCCGTTCACCCTCACCCACCATTCCGTAATCGGCACCGGAGATTTCAAGCACGCGTTCGGGCAATACAGAAAAACCGGGCCCGCCGATCATCACGGGGGCAGCGCTCACCTCGCGGACCACAGCCACCAGACGTGCCATCTGATCAACATACGACATGACATGACATGAATTCGCATTGTCGAGATTGCGAAACGAAACGCCGACCAGTTCAGGCGCAAAGGCCGTGACTGCCTCTCGAAGCGCGGTTTCCGCAAAACCTTGCGCCAACATATCGAACTGACGCACCTCATGACCAGCCTTGATCAACGCGGCGGCGATCACCGACATGCCTAAGGGATAAACCGGATAAGGGGCCTCCACCGGATTACAGGACAACAAAAAAACTTTCATGCGCCTTACGCTCCTTTTCCCCAGCGAATTCGGTTCCTTGCGTGGCCTCTCTCCGGATCCGTGCCGTCTTTCAGTTCTTTATGGATCACATTCAAGAACAGCCTGGCCATCCGCGTGGCCGCGTCCGCCTCCTTATAAAACGCGTCCCATGCATAATGGTACATCCGTTCCAAGGTGTCAGGCGACATTCTGGCGGGTATAAAAACGACTTCCGACCCTGTATAACGGATCCAATCGTTATGAAAAATACGTCCCTCACTCTCCAGCTGAGCGCGCACCGGCGTATGAGGGAAAGGCACCAGCACCGTGAACTCTGCCATATCCAGCTTCATCTCCAGCAGAAAATCCACCAGTCGCTTGATGTCGTCTTCCGTCTGATCATCCAGACCCAGCAGAATTGTCCCCTCCACGCCGATTCCATACTCATGCAAACGTTCAATTCTACGTCGAATACCCTGCGTCACACCGGCCACCGCCTGATATACATACCAGCACCCAGCCTCCGCCGCCAGTTTCAAAACCTCATCGTCGTCTAAAACAGGATGCGAAACCCATTTCTTCTTAAGCGGTGCGATCGCGCGAAACAACTCTTTTTCCCACACGCCGTCCTGGGCCAACGAATTATCGACAATAAAGAAACGGTTATTGGGAATGTTCGCCATCTCTTCTACAACGGTATTGATCGGCCGTGGGCGGAACACGCGCCCTCCCAAAAACGGCGTACAGCATGGAAAACAGTTGAATCGGCATCCGCGCGACGCATGAATCAGATCAACCATCTGCACACCGCGAAAATTATAGCACGGGCGATTAAGAATATCGCGGCGGGCGGGCCCCACCAATCGAATATCAGGAGGATTACGAAGAAAATCATAAACAGGTTTAAGGTGCCCGGCTTTGAAATCTTCGATCACCGCCGGCGTACGCCCCTCCGACTCGCCGAGAAAAACAGAATCAGCATGCGCTTTCACCTCGTCCGCATGCAACATGGTGGCGATACCGCCGAACATCACTTTGATTCCTCGCGCCCGATACGCGTCCGCGATTTCCCACGCCCGAGGCATCTGGCACGTTAACATGACCGAAAGAGCCACGAGATCGGGCGAGTCATCAAGCGCCAGCGAATCAACGTTCTCGTCGACAAAAATCACATCCACTTCGGGCGGTATTGTCGCCGCAAAACAAACGGGCCCATGAGGAGGCAAGTGAAACTCCGTCTGATGCTGCAGTTTTGGCCAGCGAGGATAAATCAGTTTCAACTTCATAAGATATACTTTCCTAACATCCGTTTTTCAAATACGCCTCTGCCTCTGCCGCCAAAGCCATCTCCGGCAACACGCCGCCCGCAGTTACAACAACAGCCGCAGCCATTTGCGGAGTTGACGAGACCAAAACAAAAGCCTCTGCCGCCGCTTCTGACATCAAGCCACACAGCACACGCACGGCACTCTCGGCACCGCCGCGTCCTTCCGTCACATACATAACGGTCCGACAAGATGACAGGCAATCGCACATTCGGCCGCCACCGAAGTGGGCAGCGTATAAACGAAAAGCTGGCCTCTGCCCAACACCCGTCCAGACTGCACATAGTCCGAGAAATAGACACGGTTGGCAGCCGCACAACCATCGTGATCAACCGCAATAATGCCCACACGAGTTCCGGCGGCCATAGGATTCAGATGTGCGTCTCTCAACGCTTGCGCGATCGCATAAAATGCCAAACGCGCCTCAGCGCTAAACCGTCCGAAATTTCGATGCAACGAAAAAGGAACTATCTCCGGAACGGCTAGGCCCGCCCTGGCGCATCCCCGTCCGGACACACACATCGTCTTCTTCTCACCGACATCAACCGGAGACAAAGACACATCTGAAGCAAGTGAAAGCACGACGGCCGCATTTATGCCTCCGAAGCCGGAATTGGTCGTCAGGATATGGCCCGAGGACAAAACGGTATGAGCGCGATCTGCCGCCCAACCCACAGCGTCGACAGACGTGTGTTTCAAACCCACCGTCATAGGAACACATCCTCGTCGCAAGAACGCAAGCGACAACAAGACTTCAGCCAAGCCGGCCGCGCCAAGCGTATGTCCCATACCGCCTTTCACAGAAAAAACAGGAACGCACCGGCTGGCAAACACATCTTTAAACGCCAGCATTTCCATCTGATCGTTATAGACGGTTCCGGTCCCATGGGCGCATATGGCCACCACATCATCCGCTTGACAGTCGGCCATGCGAAGAGCAAGTTGCATCGCATCGGCCAGAGGTTTTCCATCACGTGATGGGCCCGTGAGATGATTCGCATCACACGTCATACCCCAACCATCGATTATCCCGAGCGCGGGACAGCCATCCTGCTCAGCGCGTTCACGCCGCATTAACAACGCATAGACGGCAACTTCGCCAAGGGTTACGCCTCGACGTGCCGCATCAAACGGCCTTGCGCCCTCCGCATCGACAGCCATCAGCGCAGCAAACCCGGAAAGCGTGAATTCGGAAACCGTGTCGCAACCGACCACAAGCGCGCACGAGATCTCACCCAGACGGATTGCCGAAGACGCAAGCGCAAGCGCAACAGTCGATGAGGCGCAGGCCGACGACACAACCTGTATGTGGTCCGCAGTGATGTTCAACACGCCCGCGAGCCGCTGCGGCAAATGAGCAAGGGATGCGCATTCGCCCTTTCCCTGCGGCGAAAAGGCTCCGTTGATTTGCGACAACACTTCATCCTCAAGCTCGGTGATTTCACCGACTGTAGTCGCGACATAGACACGCGCATCCGACGGAAATGTTGACCCCGCAAACAAGGCTTGCAGTAGAGCCATGAATCGCGAATTCGATGACGATGGCGAGAAAACATCGCATGGGACAACGCCCAAGGGCAAGGCCGCCAACGGTGCGGGGAAACGCTCACCTGCGGGCGTAAACGCGCATCGGCCCGACATCAGGCCGTCGACACAGATCTCAACCCCCGCGCCATAGGCGGAGAGCAGTCCCTGGCCGACGAGACACACATCACTTAATCCTGCAGACATGCAAACGCCCCCTTTTTCCAACGCGCCAAGCAGTCGCGCCAAATCGGCGGCGGAACCATACATACCGATTGGGTTTGCATATCCATAAAGACTTGCACGGTCCGAGCCGCCACTCGCAATTGGCCGTCCTTTCCATATATCTGGAACGACATGTTAAGCCTAGCCGCTTCCGTTCCATGCAAGCACGCCGTAACCGTCAGAACCTCATCCAAGCGTGAGGGATGCAGATACTCGACTTCATATTTCACGATCGGAGGCTGGACCTTTGCCGAAAAAAAGGCCGCATGGGACAATCCGCACACATCGCGCAAAACCGCAGACGCTTCCTCAAAAAAACTCGAATATCGTCCGAACCAGACAATGCCCATCGGATCAACTTCCGAAAAGCCAACACGGTGCGTCACCGAAGCCCGAAGCACCGGATACCCATCCTCATTCGGGAAAGTCATATTTGCAGCACGCCTATGACGCATCGCAGGGCCCTCTCTCGTCTGTCGCCACGCCTTGTACGTCCGCGATCTTTTCACGGCCCCTCATCCAGCGTCCGACCAGTTTCAAAACGCTGTCACCATCTTCTGCCGAAACAATCTTAAATGTGAAACAGATTTCCTGATCAGGTTGAACCACATTACAAAACTTTACACAGGAGAGCGTGGTCCAACGCAACGGCTTTTGAGTCACACGCGAAACGATTTCCAAGGCCGCATCGATCAACACAACACCCGGCAGAATCGGCGCATACGGAAAATGGCCCTCGAAATACTTTTCGTCATGAGAAAACACAACATGCGCCTCGCCAGAGCGCGCCCCATCTCCGTGCTTGAGTTCAACGATCTGCATGCTTGTTCTTTTTGCCTTTCAGATTAACCCCTCACGTTTTCCCCGACGATCAATAAATCGGATTGGCTTACGGGATTGAGGCACATACACGTACCGACGCACCTGATCTTCGGTTTCCACCCGAAGATCAGGACGGACCCGCAAACGTGCCACTAAAAGACATTCGATTCGGTTTCGCACTTCCGGCGTGTCGGCATGAACCGCAACATGTACGCAAACCTTATCCGCAAGTCCCTCGCTCTCCGCTTCAAGATAGTACTCGCTAACTTCAGGAACATCGTTGAGCACTTCGAAAACAGTCGCCGGATAGAACGTGGTTCCCCTCACTTTTAACATCTGCGACCGTCGCCCGAGAATCGGACTCAGGCGCGGCGTATGTCTTCCGCACGCGCAGGGCTTATCAACCAGGAACCCGATGTCGCCCGTACGAAAACGCACGAGAGGCATTCCCTCCACGCCAAGCGGCGTCACCACAATCTCGCCGATACTCCCCGGCGGCAACACTTGACCGTCCGCATCCACAATTTCTACAATCCCTAAATCCGGAGCGGCATGTCCTCCGTTTTGCGCGTTACATTCGCAAAAAGACGTTACGATTTCAGACGATGAGTATGTCGAGAACGCAGGGGCCGACCACAGACATTCTAACTCTTGAGCAAGCGAGGTCGATGCCAGAGACGCATCGCGCAGCGGTTCACCGATGCAAATCAAGCCCTTCATACCGCGTGGCCGTTGCCCGTTCGCATGGAGATATCGGCCAAGCTTACGCAAGAAACCCGGCACGCCCACAACGAAAGTCGGTTTCATCTGCGCAATGACAGCGGCATGGCCCTCAACCAGATTTAGGCCACTGCGCACTCCGGCGGCCCCCACGGCTTGCGCGCCGAGATAATAGGCATAACCTGCAACAAAGCAACGATCCAGCGTACAAGTCAACAGCATGCGGTCACCGCGTCCCATGCCGCACCCCTTAAAACAGACAGCCTCATTGTAAGCCAAACGTTCCAGATCATGCGCCGTGTACATCACGTTGGTGGGCTGTCCCGTTGTGCCGGAAGACTGTACGATATCGCGAACGGCCTTAGCCGACACGGCAAGGAAAGCCTCGTTATGTGCGGCAAACTCCGCTTTGGACGTGAGCGGCAAATTCTGCAAGGCCATTAAAGGGAAACACCGCATCGACGGTGAGATCAAACCGGCCAACGCCTTGCGGTAAAAGGGCGAGTTCAGACAATGTCTCAGATGACAAGCAAGCCGTTTCTCCTGAACCTCACGGATTTTTTCAGAAGACTGAAAGGCCAGATTGAATGTCCGCTGCAATGCGATCATGATAGCTTACCCATACGATCCACTTCTTTGCTTATGATTTCGTGGACATGGTTTTTTAAATGGAACGGGGTCATGTCGCGATAACTTGCCCAAGGGAGCGCTGATAAGCACCGGACGCGAACCGTCGCGGGTTCCAACAGCAATGTGCCTCGTGCCGGCGTATGAGCATTGCCGGTAATGCACATCGGCATGATCGGTACACGGGCGGCGAGAGCAACCCGAAACAACGCCCCGTGAAACGGTCCCATTGCAGCCCCGCCGCCACGGGTGCCTTCGGGAAAAGCGACAATCGAAGTGCCCTCCGACAACAGCCGCATTACTGCAAACTGAAAAGCATCATGCTCCATTGCACGAATGTTTAAATAACCCGCCCATCGCGCAAAAACACCCCACACCGGCAATTTGAAGGGCCAGATGTTCACGACCTGCACAGTCGGTTCGGGTAACAGTCCGATCAGAAAAGGATCGGAAGACGCAACATGATTGGAGATGAATATCTTCGCGTTTTCGATTGTGCGCGGGGCCGCCTCATAGACGACATGAGCAATCGGACGCGCCAGAATCTTCACAACGCCATATCCGTAAACCGCGATCATACGCCGGAACCGCCGCATATTCTCCTGATGCGACACAAAAGGTGCCCCCACGGCGACCCCCAACGCAAGCAAAGGAATCACCACCCCTGTATAGAGCGCCAATACAAGGTAAAACAATACGGATAGCAGAATGACGTACCCCCGCTTCACGCATCTCTTTCTTTTTGAATCGTCTCAATAAACGTGTAAACGTCATTAAGTGTCCGGATCGAACGAACCCTCTCATCCTCTCGGATCCGGACATCAAACCGCTTTTGAATAGCAACCACCAGATCCACCGTGTCGAGGCTGTCCAACCCCAAATCCTGAAAAATATTTGCTTCAGGAACCAATCGCGCCGACGCGCTCTCGAACGATTCCTCAAACACTTCGTTCGTCATGTCAACGATCTCTTCTCTCGTCATATGCTCTCCAAATAGGGAATGCTTTTCAGTTATAACGCACAGACTAAGGACGCGTTTATTCCTCCAAACGCAAAACTGTTTTTCATGAAACAACGAGTTTCCGTGGCCTCCGGCCTGGTCACATGCCTGATACCGCGGCACTCTTCCGCCACGGCATCCAAATTACGTGTGGGATACAGCCGACCACGCCTCAAGCCGCCGATGACGGCGATCAATTCAATAGCCCCCGAAGCGCCCAGCGTATGTCCAAGATGCCCTTTGAGACTACTGACAGGCACATCGCACCCAAAGACCGAACGAATCGCGGCGGCTTCCTCACCGTCCCCCTGTAACGTCGACGTCGCATGCGCACTCACATAGCCCACATCAGAAGGTGCGCACTGCGCATCCTCCAGCGCCGCACGCATGCAGGCTCCAATCCCGTCGCGGTGAGACTCGCTGATATGAGAACCGCCACTGCACGTATGAAAACCAAGCACCTCGGCATAGACCGTCGCGCCACGCTGCAACGCCCGACCACGCTCTTCAAGCAACAAGATGCCGGCACCTTCACCGCACACCAACCCGTCACGCGCCGCATCGAAAGGGCGCGAAGCGTCATCGGGCCGATCATTGTAGCGGGTCGATGCAGCCATCAGCATGTCAAACGAACCTGTGACCGTGGGATGCAATTCCTCCGCGCCACCGCAAAAAACCGCATCCTGACGCCCCGTGCGAATCAGATCGAACGCCGTACCGATGGCCTGCAAACCTGAGGCACACGCCGCATTCGTCGACAACAGAATGCCCTGCAATCCCAAATACTGCGCAACGTTCA
>CAZTDL010000025.1:0-15963 GCA_964612775.1 uncultured Lentisphaeraceae bacterium | reverse complement strand
TCGTTTTGAACGGATCGCCGTGAAACCCCGAATAGTAGAACCAAAGCCGATCGCCGCGCACCGCGCAGAGATTGCCCAGCGGCTGCACGTAACCCCGATCCCACGCGTCGCTGTACCACCGTTCCGAAGCGATATGCGCCCGTCGGTCGGGACGATCCCAATGGAATCCGTCGCGGCTGTAGGCGAAATTCAGATCCGTGATTTTGGGCAATCCGCGCTTTTCACACACGTCGTTTTCGGGACCGTGATGAATCTCGTAACAACCGAGCATGATGCTTTCGTAAGCCACCGCGTCGAGGTTGTAGAGTTGGGGCACGCGCTTGATCGCGGGATCTTTCGGATCATCCCGGTCCGCCGCCGCCCAGTGTACCGGGTCCTCGGGTTTCCACTTCGCGCCCGCCAGAAAATCGTCGCACTCCCAATAGTCGCGCGAGCGGCCGCGAAACCCCGCACGCAGACTGTAGACCCATTTCTTGCGGAAAGGGTTGTAGAACATCGTGCTGCGGTCGCCGCAGACGCCGGTCGCCACGCGGTTCGTCCAGTGGATGCCGTCGGCCGAGGTCAGCGACATCCCCGACACATTTCCGCCCGGTTTGCGAAAGAATAACTTGTAGCGCTGCTGTGAATCTTTTGCGTCCCAGTCCGGCACAACGTTGCCGGAGTCGTACCATAAATCCGGCGGAAGCACCTGGTTGGTCCCAGGTTTGACATCTAACGAGGGCCGTTCCCAATGGAGTCCGTCGCGACTTGTGGCGTAGGCAAGGGTGGTGAGCCACCCCGCCTCGTACCAGAGCTTGAAGATCTGTTCCGCGGGGTCCCACCAGAGTCCGCCGCCTTTGACAACCGCCGAATCGTCGAATTCGCCGCACAGTTCCAACGGCGTTTCGGGTTTCAGCACCGGATTTCCTTTGTATTTCTCCGGACTATGAAACACGCGACGCAGCGTGTTCGTCTCAATCAGAAAGTCGTCCACAAAGAGCTGGCGTCCGATGTCGATCGGAATCACCGTGGGCGGATGTTTCAGATAAGGTACCGACATGGGCGCGGCGTCTTTCGGATTCACATCCCGCGGCGGCCACACGTCGGGCAACACGATCCCGTTGTAGAGCCGCTCGCCAAAATGCTGGGACATTCTGTTCCTGCCCGGCGGGGACTCCGGACAGTGATCGACCCGAAAGGAAAACGCGAACGTTGAGGGACTGCCGCCGAAGGCCGTATCCGGCCATGACATGGCGTCTTTGGAGCTGGAACAAAACGATGACCCCGTAAGAAAAACGACGACTGCTATTTTCGACAAATGACGAACAACTCCCATTTTACTGTAGCCCCTTCCTTATTGCAGACGCAAGAGCGTACCTGACGGTGGTCTACAGGCTCCATCATCCGGTATAAATGTCAGATACGCAGGTGCAACCAAACCTTCGAAAGCACTCGCGCGGGAATCATCCGCCCCCCCCCCCGTGCGCAACCAAATGGTCCCCTCCGCCGGTTCCGTGAAAAACACCCAGCCGTCAATCGTTTCAACGTCAAGATAGGTCCGCCACATTCCGCCCATATCCAGCAACTTATCTGAGATTGAAAGGCCCCCCTGAGACGTCCAAAAAAGATCCTGAATTCCGCTACCGGTGAAAATAACACCCGGGCCCATCGCACCTGCATTGGTGACGGCTGGCACGTAAGAGTTAGTCGAGGAGTCATAGTAGCAGACGCTGGGATGCGTTAAGGTAATTCTCTTATTATAGGTACCCCCCAAACTGGCAAACAGATATACACACCCATAGCCAGAATCTTCCAGTGCAGTCGTTGAGTCATACCAGGAAGAGCAATAAACGTTTCCCGCGCCATCAACCGCTACGCCGCGCGGCTCAAGCAACGTTTTACCGCCACAATCGGAAGAATCCACGAAGACATGCGGTACGCCATCGGCGATATCCACTGTATATATGGTCTCGCCATATCCCGCAGAGGCGAGATCGTTGGTTGTTAGACTTCCATGTTTAGTGCTTCCCGTATCCAACTCATGCGCGTCCGTGACGTAAAGCCGGCCGCCATCCGGCGTAACGGCAAGCGCCGCAGGTACACAATCCGGATAAACCGAGTTCGCAAAATCCACAACCTCACTGCGGAACCTTCCCCACCTTGAAAACATGAGGACGCGTCCGCCCGCCACCCCCTCCGCGACATAAACAAGGTTCGAATAAAACACCAAACCGCGCGGATTCCGCAATGGTTTCCCCGCATACGTCACACCGTCTCCACCCGCGAAAACGCCGTCTGCAGAAAGGCCGTGCGCCGTATCACATATCATACGCGTCACACGATTCGTCTCCGACTCAGAGACCAACAGCCACCCGCGCGTTTGCCGCTGAGGAATCGCTGTAATTTGCTTGGCATACATCGCTGGCAGATTAACTGCCACCGTCATGTTTGACGCTGCGAGGTCTACGCGGTACAGATTTTGCGTGTCATACTTCACCCAATAGAGGTTTTTCTCGACTTCAACAAGTCCCAGTCGATTTCCGGATCCGGAAACAACAATGTCCTTCACCGTATTGGCCTCAATATCGAAAAGATATGTATGATCGTAAGCAAGGCTCGTGCAATAAAGCGTTTTATTGATGTCAGAATAAAGAAGCCCTTGCGGCGAATTCATCACAAAATTAGTGATGTATGCTCCCGTGTCCGCATTAAATTGATACAGCGTGTTATTGTTTCGGCTGGCAACCCAAAGATGCCTGTCAGCATCAACCGCAACGCCCCGGATACGATCAAATGTCCAGCCAACGTTACTCACCAAATTGCTTCCTGTTTTTGTGATAAATACACCGCCCGCCCCTGTCGCAGTGTTATAACGGTTAACCGTCATACTTGAAGCCCATCCTACGCTAACGTACAGCCATACTCCGTCTGGGGACAACGCCAACTGTTCAGGCACCGCACCAATCTTAACGACCTGACGAAGGTAGTTTCCATCCATGTCAAATTCGAGAATCCGTCCAGTATTCAATTCGTCGCCAAGATAGACGCGCCTGCCGTTGCTGACAATCCCGATGTAGCTGTTCGTTGCGCCGCCCAGAACATTCGTGCTGACAAAACAACCGTCAGCATCGCAACCTTCGGCACTCACTTTAAATCGCGCTACTTTATCCGTATACGGCACAAGGACAGTCTGGGGTTCGGCAAACGCGAAATCCGTTGACAATAGAAACACGCATGCTAAAACTCGTACAAACACCCTTACTGCACAGGTCGTTTTCATGCCGTACCCTCCCTTTTGGTTTGATCATCTCTCCGCAGGAATGAAAATACGTTAGCACGCGTTCCCCTTTCAAACCACACACGATTGCGCACAAAAAACATGACCTTTTGCGAACGTCCTTGTTTTCCTCAACCTGTTCGTTTATTTTAACTCTGTCTTAATTTATTTGGGTCGGGAGGTTGACGCATGTCGAAATTCCTTCAATCTATTCCCCGCGTGCTGGTCATGCTTCAGCCCGCCTCCCCCAAAGTCAGGAGCGAGAAGCTTCAGGGCATTCTGAAGTATGCCCGGCTCCACGGCCCATGGGACGTGCAAGTGATGGAGGACCGCACGTTCACATCCGAACTGGGCGCGTTCAAAAACTGGCGTCCGGACGGCATCATTACCCGCAGCGATCCGAAAACGCTCGACGCCCTCGTCGCCCTCGCGCGCAAAATCCCTGTTGTTTTCATCGACAGCGATCCGGAAAAAGTCCAACGCCGAATGTCGGTTCATCATGACCTGTACCAAGACGGCGAAACGGTCGCCGACTATTACCTCCGGCAGGGGCTCGTCCACTTCGCCTTCGCGGGTTCGGTCCAGCCGGCCTATTGGTCCTCGGCACGCGCCGCCGCGTTCATTGATCGTTTGAAACAGAGCGGGCACGCCTGCGCGGTATACGCGCCGCAGAACGCCAAAGACTGGGGACTTGAACAGCGGCACATGCGCGACTGGCTGAAAACGCTGCCTAAGCCCTGCGGTCTGTTTGTCGCGTTCGATCTCCGTGCGAAAGGCGTGTTAGACACCTGCCTGGCCGCCGGCATCCGCGTCCCCGAAGAGATCGCCGTGATCAGTGTCGACAACGACGAAACGATCTGTGAAAACACGCTCCCGACACTTTCCAGCGTTCAGCCTGATTTCGAAGGCGGCGGTTATCAAGCGGCCGAGTTGCTTGACCAGATGATGCGGGGCAAGAAACGGAAAACGGTCTGCCTCACCTACGGCGTCAGGCGCATTGTCCATCGGCAGTCCTCCCAGTTCATCCCCATGACAAACCGTCTTGCCGCCGCCGCGGTCGAGTTTATCCGCCTGAACGCCTGCGAGGGCATTACGGTGCCGGACGTCGCGCGGCATCTGCACGTCTCACGGCGTTTCGCCGAGATTCGGTTCAAGGCTGCGGTCGGACACTCCATTCTCGACGAAATCCAGACGCGACGGCTCGAAAAACTTTGCGCACTGCTGAAAGAAACGACACATTCCATCGGCGAGATCGGCGAACGCTGCGGCTATGACACCGAGGCGTATCTCAAGCGCCTATTCAAGAAAACATTCGGCATGACCATGCGCGCGTACCGCAAATCCGTTGCCCGATAATTTGACAATCCATTCGCGAAAACGCTACAGTTCCATCATGACAACGCCGTTGCGAAAACCGCTCTATCTGACAATATTCGAACACGTTCACGACAACATCCTGGCCGGTGTCTACAACGCCAGTGGCCGACTGCCGACGGACGGTCAGCTTCTGAGGCGCTTCCACACCACGCGCGCAACCGTGGCCAAGGCCATGAAGGAATTGGAGCGGACAGGTCTCATCCAACGCCGACCGGGAGCCGGTTCCTTTGTGCGTCCCGCCGACAAAGCCAACGGAACGTTCGTATCCACGCTCATTGCCGGTCTTGGCGACACCGAGTTCTTCGAGCCCATCTGCGCGCAGATTGCGCAGGCGTGCCACGCGTGCAACCTCAGCCTCATTTGGGGAGCCGCCAGTCCCGTCACGCCCGTAGACGAAAACGCAAAAATAGAAACGCTCGTTGCGCGGTTCCGAACCCAGCGTGTCGCCGGCGTTTTCTTTGTTCCGGACGAACTTGCTGAAAACGCGCCCGACAACCGCAACCTGAAGATCGCCCGAATGCTGACCGCCGCAGGCATCGCCGTGGTCCTGCTTGACCGCGATGTCGTGCCTTTCCCTGAACAGGGTCCATACGATCTCGTGGGCATCGACAATGTCAGTGCGGGCTATAAACAGACGCGGCATCTGCTGGACTGCGGATGCAAGAGAATTCTTTACGTAACGAGACCCGGCAGGCTCTGGACCAAAGCGGCCCGCATCGCAGGCTATCGCCTCGCGCTCGAAAATGCGGGACATGCGTTTGACCCCTCACACGTTTGCGTGGGCGATGCGACCCATCCCGCGTTCTGTAAGTCCTTGTTGAAACTCAAACCCGACGGCATCGTCTGTTTTCACGATCCGGTAGCCGCCCACCTCATCCAAAATTTCCAGAAACGCCATGTGAGGATTCCCGAGAAAATCAAAATCGTCGGGCTTGATGATGTGCGTTACTCGCAGTTCTTACCGATCCCGATCACGACCCTGCAACAGCCCTGCCTCAGCATCGGCTCGCAGGCGGCCGATCTCATGGTGCGGCGAATCAACCGCGACACCCACCCTCCGAGGCGCATTCTTTTCGACACGCGCTTGATCATACGCGACTCTTCCCAACTCAACGCTTTATCCGACTCCGCATCTTTGCTTTAATATGGCCCTGTCTTATGTCATAGAAACGGAAAGGGACATATTCTCGTAGTCCCCAAATATCACGCGCCTTTTTTCACTGATTTGCCTCAGTCTCACCTGTTCACCTTTATGGCTGCCGTACAGAGCGTTGCCGCATTGCTTCTGAATAAAATGCCGTGCGACGGCTTTAACCTGCTTCAAAACAACGGCGCATGCGCCACACAGGTCGTGCCGCATGTGCATTTCCACGTCGTCCCCCGGTGGAATGATCGGACCATCAACTGGATACCGGGCAAATACGACGATCCCGCCGCCGAACTACAGGACCTCCAACGCCGTCTCACAACTTGAGGCACGCCCGTTAGCGGCCATAACGGTCAGGCAGGACAACGTGTCCGGCCAACAAGCGAACGGCATGTATCCGATCCGATTTTCAAACCCTTTTTTCTTATGAACCCTTCCTTTCAAGAAACCGTTTTCGAACTCTGTAAAAAAGATTCGCGTTACCATCCGGACGCCTACTTTTTTCTAGTTGAAGCACTCGATGTCACCGTAAAAGACATTCGGAAAAACCAACCCGACCACGGACGTCACGTCACAGGCAAAGAACTGCTCAACGGCATCAAGGAATACGCGCTCGATGAGTTTGGCCCCATGACGTTCACCGTTTTCGCCGAATGGGGCATCCATAAGACCGGAGATTTTGGAGAGATTGTCTTCAACCTCGTCGAAGCTGGAAGACTCGGCAAGACCGACAACGACAGCCGCGATGACTTCAAAGACATATTCGACTTTGACGAGGCGTTCCTGAAGCCATTTGTCCCCCAGTCTGCGGAGGTCTCGCCATCCGCCGAGCCACATGCCGCACGCCGCCGAAAACGAGGGTAGCCCTTCTTGAAAGATGAACCGAGTTTTGTTCTAACCTGTTCATTGAAAGAAGTTAACGACTTAACAAAACCTTCGGACGCCACACGTTTATGCGCACACGGACATCGGGATCGACGAACTGTGCCGGAGACTGATTGTGTGTTGCATTATCACGCCTCGGCATGACATACTAAAGGAACTTGACCGACATGAGCACACTTGATTTATCCTGTAAACGTTTTATCTTGCCACCGATGAACCCGGAGGGACGGCGCTTTGTGCTGATTGCGGCCCTCGCGGCACTTCTCGTGGCCATGCTCTGGTGGCCGCTCGCCCTGCCGGGGCTTCTGTTGACCTACGGCGTCTACCTGTTCTTTCGCGATCCCGAACGCGTGCCGCCTCTTGATCCCGCCTTTGTGACAAGCCCTGCGGACGGCATCGTGTGCCTCATGATGCAGATGCCGATTCCGGCCGCGTTAGGGGCTGACCCCACCCCGGTCTGGCGCGTCAGCGTTTTCATGAGCGTGCTGGATGTCCACGTTAACCGCATGCCCGCCGCCGGCACAATCACAAAGACGCACTACATCCCCGGTAAATTTTTGAATGCCTCGCTCGACAAAGCCAGCGAGGACAATGAGCGGCATCTTTATCTGATGCGGACGGAGAACGGGCAAACGCTCGCTTTCGTCCAAATCGCAGGGCTCATCGCACGCCGCATTCTCAGCCTTGTGCATGAAGGTCAGGCTCTCACACGCGGCGAACGCTTTGGCCTGATCCGTTTCGGCAGTCGTGTGGATGTCTACCTGCCGCCGGGCGTCGAGCCTTGCGTACGGATCGGGCAGATCATGGTCGCGGGCGAAACCCCCATCGCACGCCTCTAAAACAGTCTTTTACAGGGTTTTCTCATGGGTAAGTTCCGATTCAGAAAACGCAAACAAAAACAGCGCGTTCAGCGTGAAATCCCGCTCCGCGCGATCATTCCGAATATGGTGACTCTTCTGGCCGCAGCCAGCGGCATCACCTCCATCCGTTACAGTTGCAAAGGCGACTGGTATGCCGCCGTAGTCGCGATTCTTATCGCCTGCATGCTGGACGGCATTGACGGACGCGTGGCGCGCATGCTGAAGGCGACATCCAAACTCGGCGCGGAACTCGACTCGCTGGCGGATTTCGTGAGTTTCGGCGTAGCGCCTGCGCTGCTGGTTTACTTCTGGATCATGAAAGTCGTTCCGGAAACGAGCGCGCTCTATCCCTTCCGCGGCGTATTCTGGGCGTTCGCGCTTTTCCACGCCCTGTGCTGCGCCTTCCGCCTGGCACGTTTCAACATCATGATCGAGGACGGTCCCACCCAGCCCTATTGGAATCATTTCTTCATGGGATTGCCCGCTCCCGGCGGCGCCGGCATCCTGCTGACGCCCATCATTTGGCAGATTCACTCGGGTTCCGATCTGATCCAATCGCCGTGGGTCGGCAGTGTCATGCTCGTCCTCTGCGGCGTGCTCATGGCCAGCCGATGCCCCACAATCTCGGCCAAGCATCTGCGTGTGCCCGCGAACCGTATGGTCCCGGTGTTGCTCTTTGTGATGTTTGTGATCGGCATGCTGGTCTCGCAGTTCTGGGTAACCCTCGGCGTGATCGGCATCCTCTACCTACTCTCGGTGCCCGTCTGCGGCATCGTTTTTCTGCGCATGCGTCGCCGTTATGACACGCAACAGACGCCGCACCCGCCGCAAACGCCAGTTTCGGCCGCTCAATAAGTCGTCGACGTGTCATGCGGCTTCTGCAGACGCAACGCATCCGCTTGCGCGATGATAAAATCGCGCAAAGCCGGGGCAAGATCATCCCGCTCCATCGCGTAGAGAATATTGGTCTTGATAAAATCCAGCGTATTGCCCGCATCGTGCCGCAGGGCCTGCACACGGCACCCGAACATGGAATGGCCGTCGGACACGCGCTTGCGCAACGCATCAGTAATCTGTATCTCGCCCCCCTTGCCAGGCGTTGAGGCATCGATATAGCTAAAAATATCCGGCGTCAGGATATAGCGGCTGGCGACCGCGAGATTCGAGGGGGCCTCTTCCTGGGTCGGCTTTTCCACCAAGTCGTTCACCCGATACGTACGCCCATCGATCAGTTGGCCGCTGATCACGCCGTAACGGCTGACGCGGGAAAGAGGAACCTCTTCCAACGCAACCACGCAACCGCCGAAACGATCATACACATCGATCAGCTGTCGCGTGGCAGGCACGCCGTTCCGGCTCTGCATAAGCGTATCCCCCAGCAAGACGGCAAAAGGCTGGTTGCCGACATGAAAACGCGCACAGCGTATGGCATCGCCAAGACCGAGCATTTTGCGCTGCCACACGAAATGAATGTTCGCGAGCGCTGAAACGGCACGAATGCTTTCCAGTTCCTTGATTTTTCCCTTCGCTTCAAGTTCAAGCTCAAGCTCGGAGTTCCTGTCGAAATGCTCTTCGAGCGTCCGTTTGCCACGTCCGATGACCATAAGGATATCCGTGATGCCGGCGGCGACAGCCTCCTCGACAACGTATTGAATAACCGGCGTGTCCACGATCGGCAGCATCTCTTTGGGCGAAGCTTTGGTGGCGGGAAGAAACCGAGTGCCGAAACCGGCGGCGGGAATAACAGCTTTAGTGATCATGATGATCCGTCCAAAACGAGGGTTAGACGAGAACAGGTTTCAAGATACGGACATTCTGCGCGGCAAACGCATCCGACAGCTTGCCGTACATCGCCTCATCGGCATAGGTTCCGATGATCGCTCCCCCGGAACCGGTGAACTTGGCCGAAGCCCCGTGTGAACGGGCCGTCTCAACCATACGCAGATTGCCTTCGCTTAACGGAAAGATCTGCTTACGCTTGTCAAAATTCATGTTCATCAGTTCACCCAGTCTTGTCCAATCGCCCTGTTCCAACGCGTCTCGGGCCAGCAGCGTGAAATTCGCCCAGTCCCTCATGGCATCGACAATCTCAGGCTCGCCGCGGTCAAAGCGTTCGCGGATATTGTTATGAAAAACCTCGGAGCCCTCCGAAAGATCCGTGCGATACGCGATATACAACGAGGGCATCCGCTTCAACGGCAACCACTCGTAATGGCCAAACCCCTGCCTGTCCAAAAGCCCCTTATCGAAATCCATATAAACCATGCCCTGATAAACCTGGGCCACCCGATCCTGAAGACCGGCGGAAATGCCGAGTTCACGGTTTTCGACGGCCCGGATCAAATTGGCGAGCTGAGGCTTTGGAATCGCCACGTCGTAGAAATCCTGCAAAGCCCGCATGGTGGCGGTGATAATGGCGCTGGAGCCTGCCAGCCCAACGAGGTTGGGGATGTCGGACTCATAGCGGATCGTGAAGTTTTTATCGTGCAGCCCGATCTCGTGTTCGAGGCAATAACTGTAAAAGGATTTGATTGCCGACTTCAACAGCCGGATACCGCCATAGTACCCGAAAAGCCGAACATCCTCATAAAGAGCCTTTATCCCCGGAAACGTGGAACCGTCACGGCGGCTGGGCACGATTTCCAGCTCCGGCGACTCATAAAGCGTGACACGCGCAGAAAAATTGGAGAAAGTGAACGCGATTGTCTTGCCGAAATAGCCGTCAGAGGGATTGCCGATCAACGCCGCACGCGGATAAGCCGTTGCACGAATAATCATACTGATAAACCTTAAAAAATCACGGGCGATCCGCCGATGGGTAAACACACCGGAAAACGTGCGTTTTCCACCCTCGGACAGGCTCTCGCCCGTGTTATTTATTCGCGCATCGCTTTAAGCGACAGGCGAGAGACATCCACGGACACGTCGAACCCCCGAGGCACCTTGACATGGTAGAACAGCGTATCGCCGGCCTTACGCCAACTCACCGTGATGATATCGTTCCCGACGGGGAGTGTGCCCGCGCAGGACTGCAGCGGCACATCGGCGAAGCCCAACGAGACCCGCTTGTTGACCGCATCCACCGAGCGGACACCTAGCACGTCGCGATAATACATGCGTTCCACATGGCTCGCAAAACCGTGGCAGCAGCTCGCCGTGGGCGTATCGTTTTCCCATAAGGTCCCCGTCATGTCCGCCATCTTAAGGAAATAGCCTTTCGTCTCATTCAGAATCTGAGACGACAGGCCTTGCCGCGAAAGCAGCTCCAGACGCAGGTAGTTGCCGATGAACGCGTTGGCGAAATAAATTTCGGGGTGTTTCTTGGTCTGCTTGCGGTCAGGACCGAAATCGGCGCGCAGCGTTTCCCACAGCGCGGCGTGCGTCTGCGGCGTCGCGGTATGAAAGAAAAAGGCGTAATACTGGCAAGTTTCCGTGCGTTCCCCTGAAAGCTTGAGCGTTCCGTCGGGCTGACGCTTGGCGTTATCCACGAAGAACGTGCCGTCGAAAGACTGCGTACGGATCATCTCGCGCATCTGGTCGGCCTCGGTCTGCAACGCCGGCAGACCGTACATTCGCGCCACGCAGGAGAGCACCTCGGCATAGGTCATATTGGAGGGATAATTCACATCCTGCACCAGTTTGTTGGCCTGCGACCATTCGACAAAAACCCACGCCGGCAGTTTCTCCAGCAGACCGTCGCTGTTTTTATACCGCTTAAAGAAGTCCAGCAGCGCCAACACGCGCGGCTTAAGCGCGTCAACCGTGGCCCTGTCACCGCTGCGCTGCAGGTATTCCTCCAACTGGATCACGAACCACATGGCCCAGTTGGGAATATAGTTGCCATTGGGATGATCCGACGGATAACACATCGGCAACATGCCGTCCGGCAGATGCTCAAACGAGGGCGGCAACAGAAAGTTCTGAAAAAACAACCGCTCCATATCCGTGTTGCCGCATAGGTCGGCGGCCACACGCCCGATGAAAAAACTATCGCAGAGCCAACCCGCCCGCTCACGTCCAGGACAGTCGGTGAAAACGTCCACCGCATTCTGCTTAAAGGTCTCGCGGGCCGCTTCGAAAATGCGGTTGAGAGCCTCGTCAGAAGACGTGAAAGAGGCTCGCGCCGTCGCGGAATTCACATATTCGCGGAAATGAATATCCGAGACCTCGCATGTCCCGCCGACGACCATCACTTTAAGATACTTAAACTCGTAAGGCTCAAAGGCCTCCAGACGATATGTCCCGGCTTTCGTCAGATCGTACGCAACCACGTTGGCGCAACTGTAACGCGTGATGCTGACATCCTCGTCGCTCAAAATCTCATCGAACACAAAATAAATGCGCGTCGGCTCGACACACCGCACCGTCGAGCCGACAAAACCGGCATTATCGCGAGCAAACTCGAAAATGCGGAACTGGTCGTTTGCGACGATAAACCGCTCTTTGGCGCCGACCGGCTTGTCCACACGCGTTTTTGCCGCAGTCTCCAGACGCTGCACCTCATACAAGGGAATCGAAACCAGCTCGGACTCCGGATATCCCGCAAACAGAGGACCGACCCCTTTGATGGCGCGATCCGCCCAAACCTTCTTATCAGGATTGTTTTTAACCGTCCCCTCGAACACCTCGCGAACCGGCCGCAATACCTGAAACTCAGGATACGGCGCGATTCGTGGCAGGAGCGGCATCTGCGGACGCACCGCCAGTTTCTGCGTCTGGAACGGCCCGCCAACCCGCCAAGCGTCGGAATCGGGTTGCAGGCGATACACCTCGGAAAACGTGCGCTGAAAACTGTACCGCTGCACCTTCTGCACGCGGCTGTCGAGCGCCTGCGCCTCAAAGGCCGCACCCTCACCCGCAGTAGAGGCGAGCACCGTCTTTCCGGCAACGATTTCCGCCTGCAGATAGGACGGCTGGTCAAGATGATAATAGCTGTTCGCGTTATATCCCGCGACCTCAATGGCGATCACATTCGCTCCGGGAAGACAGCGACCTTTAAGCGGCCATTCATCCACACGATCGAAACCGTGAGGTCCGCGCGCAGGGCCGTAACCCAAGAACTCGCCGTTCACAAACAGCCGATAGACGGTGGATCCGGTCAATCTCACGACGGCGTTCCGCGCCGCCTTGCCATCCACCTTCACCCGAAATCCGACAAACAAATTCTTCTCTTTCTCGCGTCCCTCCAACCACACCGGTTTTGCGGAAACAAAAGACACCGTTTCAGTTCTTCCTTGTGTCCAGTCGACGACCGATGAACAGCCAACCATCCCCAATACCGTTAACAGAAGCGCGATTCTCATGAAACCTCCATTACAATTTTTTGTCATGTTAGACATTCGCAAGGGGGAAGTCAATGGTCTGCATGGTCATTTGACAGATTGCCGGTCATGCTGTAAAAGACCAAATGCGTATTTGGATATCCACGCGCGCGGGTTCTCAACACGGGCTTTAACATTGACGGCCATAACCTATTCGGGATAAGCTTATTACTAATTCATCTCATCGTCTTTTTACTGATTCGGTAAAAAGAAAAGATCGGCATATAGACACGCCGTTTTGATGCGAATCGTACATTTCAACACTCTTCGGACAATGGCATGGAAGGCAGGCGGCAATGAAACACAGAACGGGTTACGCATGTGCTTTTTCGCTCTTCACGTTATTCCTTGGCGCCGCTGATATCACCTGGACGGGTGCGGGAGCCGACACCCGCTTCTCCACGGCCGCCAACTGGGACACCGCCCCGTCTTTCGACGGCAGCGAGACTTTCATCTTTGCGGAAGCCGGAACAACGGCGACGGTCGATGGCGTCTTTAGTTTGGGCGCGATCCGCTTCAACCGCAGCAATTCCTTTACGCTTGTTCCGGCGGACGGTACGGCGAACATTCATCTGGGGACGGGGGGGGCATCACCGTGCTCACCCCTACCGCGGGCACGCTCGTTTCCCATACCAACGCGGTGCCCCTCACGTTGTCCCTCGCCCACGAATTCCAGATCGCCAGCAACCTGACGATGGCCATTATCGGTCCTGTCTCAGGCGGCACGCCCACACACATCCTGACCAAAACCGGCGACGGCACGCTTCTTCTGACCGGCACGAACACCTTTGAATCACCCTTGGTGATTTCCAACGGCTTCGTCAACGTCAACAACGGCACCGCCCTCGGCAACCCCACAAACACCATCACGATTTACCGCACGACATCCACAGCGAGTTCGTGGACCCAGCGAGGCCCTCTCTATTTCACCGACACCGTCGCCACCAACAACAGGCCCATTATCATCGGCGCGGCGGTCAGCTATATCGGCCAAGCCTTTCCCCAGAACGGTATCCTCGTGCTCAACGGCCTGTTCACCTTCCTCGGCGGCGGGCGCATCGACTGCCAAGGCACCTTGATCTTCCGGGGCGGATTCGACAGCCATAACGGCGACCCTTGGATGCAGACGGCTGGCGGCAGCACCGTGCGTTTCCTGGAGAAACCGTTGACGCTCGCCAGCCGAGGCCTTTCTCTCGACAACTACGGGACCCTCCACGTCTGCACCACCAACAACACGTGGGGCTCTGTCGGCCTCTTCAAAGGCACCTTCCTCTGCGGCGCGGCCAACGTCGTCCCCACCAATTCGTATATCACTTTCGGGGTGGGTTATGCCTCTCACGGCTTTCTGGATCTCAACGGGTTCGACCAGCAGGTCAGATTCCTGAACTACAATACCAGCGCCAGCGGAACCACCAACATGATCGTGAGGAGTGCGGAGCCCGCCACGCTCACTCTGCAGGGCGACGCTTCTGCCCGTCCCTTTATCGGCTATTTCTCAGGCAGGGTATCGCTGCGCCACCGCAACACCGGCACTCTGGCATTGACGAGCCCATCATCCGCCTCCACCACCACGGGGGACCTGCGGATCGAGGCTGGTACCGTGGCCTTCCGCAGCGGCGCGAAACGGACCGGATCAACCAATATCTTTGTCACGGCAGGGACGCTCTCGGTCGAGGGCGGCAACGGCACGACCTTTGGCGGAAATAACCCCGTGCTCAATGTGACGCGTCTGAATCTGACCTCGGCGTCCACGGTCAATCTGAACGCAGGGATAACCGAGTACGTCAATGCCGCCACCCTGGACGGCATTCATCTGCCCAACGGCACCTACGGCTCCCTGACATCCACTGCGCAGCATAAAAGCGAACGCTTCACCGGGACCGGCATCCTCCATGTCTTACGATGGGAATTCGCCGGCACCCTGATCAGTCTACACTAAGCCTCACCTCATCACCTGACAGCGACACCCTCCGCTCGTATCCGCGCCTTGCCGCACAGAGAAAACATTGTCCTCGCAGAGGCGAACTTGGGGCAACGGACCCGTGTCGGTTTTGGGGCCGCCCCATGAAGTCCTCCGTGTCAAACGGAAGGATCATCTCGATTTGAGCGTCTTTGTTGCTTGCCGCAGGCGGACGCAACGGCTCAAAAAAACGCAGACAGCCCCGCAATCAGCTCCCGCCCCTTTTCAGGTCTCAAACTCGGCACTCTTTTGTGACACCGTCAGTCCCTGCTCCTGCGGCATCGGACGCTGGCCATGAGGGGCGACCAAGTGGTATAGTACACGCTCATCGCGAGAAAAAGAAGGCGGCATCGGAAGGCGGGAAAACGACGCGTTTCATTCTGCCCGCCGTTTCCGATTTCGATATCCCGATATTCCGTTCCGCAGGATTTATAAGGTCCGTTTCATGTCCGACGTCCAATCGCATTTTTTGTTTCAAATAAGGATCGCGGCCGCGTTGTTTGCCTTCGCGCAGGGATGTTGCTATTACGCGGTAAAGCCTCTGCCCGCCGGGCTGTCGCATCGCAGCGGACTTCTGCCCGCTGCGGATGTGCGTTTTCTAAGCGATCAGACGGGTCTCGACGCCTCGGGCGCGCGAGTGATCGACCAACACATCTTCGACGAGGTTTTCGCGATGATCGCCAAGGCCGAGCATCTGGCGGTAATCGACATGTTCCTTTTCAACGCGTTTCTCGGCGAGGGCCCCGCGCCGCATCGGCGCTTGAGCGAAGAGCTGACCGCCACCCTGATCGCACGCAAACGCGCGATACCCGGTCTGCACGCCGTGCTGATCACCGACCCCGTGAACACCGTCTATGGAGGAATGGAGTCCAGTCACTTGAAACGCCTGCAAGAGGCCGGTGTCGAGGTGGTCGTCACTCGCCTCAGCCAACTGCGCGACAGCAACACGACGTGGTCGAGCGTGTGGCGGCTGTGTTTTTGGCCATGGGGCAACGACGCCGAGAGCGGCTGGGTGGCGAGTCCCTTCGGCGAGGGCGAAGTGACGATGCGCAGTTGGCTAGCGCTGCTCAACTTCAAGGCCAATCACCGCAAAGTCGTGATCGCCGATGCGAAGGGCCAACTATGCGCGTTGGTCACCTCCGCTAATCCGCACGACG
>CAZTDL010000024.1:0-16196 GCA_964612775.1 uncultured Lentisphaeraceae bacterium | reverse complement strand
TCTCCAGAAGCTGAGTGACATTTCGGGCAAACCGATACCCGAGAGTATCGAGGATGAGCGCGGCCGCTTGGTCGATTTCATCACGGACATGCAGCAATATTTCTGGGGCAAACGCGTGGCGCTCTGGGGCGATCCCGATCAGCTGGTGACGCTCTCGGAGTTTCTGACCGACATCGACATGCGCCCGGTTTACGTCGTCAGCGGCACTCCGGGCCGGTCTTTCGAAACGCGTATGTCCCATGTGCTCTCGGGTGTGCCAGAGGCGCAGGTGCGAAACGGCCCACAGGCGGATATGTTCCTGATGCATCAGTGGATCAAGAACGAGAAGGTGGATTTGCTGATGGGCAACACCTACGGCAAATACATCGCCCGCGACGAAGCCACGCCTTTCGTCCGCGTGGGGTTCCCGATTCTTGACCGCGTGGGACACAGTTACTTCCCTCTGGTCGGTTACACGGGCGCCATCCGGTTGCTGGAGCGTATTCTGAACGCTTTGCTGGAGCACAAGGATGCGACATGTCCCGAGACACAGATGGAACTGGTGGAATGAACCAAGGAGGAGCCGGGAATTAGAAGTTAAGAGTGAGGCGTCGAACAGGGCGCCGATCCGCGGTCAGCCATTCAAATGCCAATCTCTTAATTTCTAACGCCTGCTGATATTATGAGCACCGCAGTATTAGAGAAACGCCGTAGCCAAGTCGCCACCGTCGCCGACGGTAAGGCCGCCATCGATTGCGCCAAGCCGAGTCTGGCGGGATCGGTGAGTCAGCGCGCGTGCGTGTTTTGCGGTTCCCGCGTGGTGCTCTATCCTATCGTTGACGCGGTTCATCTGGTTCACGGCCCTGCCGGGTGCGCGGCCTATACGTGGGACATTCGCGGAACGGTCTCCTCCGGCCCCGAATTGCATCGGCTCTGTTTTACCACCGACCTGCGCGAAACGGATATCATTTTCGGCGGAGCAGAAAAACTGGAACGCGCGTTGCGTGATCTGATTGCGCGCTATACGCCGCAAGCGGCTTTTGTCTATGCCACCTGTATTGTGGGGGTCATCGGCGACGACGTGGAAAAGGTCTGCCGAAAAATGTCTGCTGAGACCGGTATCCCGGTCGTCCCCGTTCGCTCAGAAGGTTTTCGAGGTTCGAAGAAGGATGGCTATGCGGCGGCCTGCGACGCGTTGGCTCAGCTGATTGGCACCCTTGAGCCCGTTGAACCCGTGCCGCCGCACAGCATTAACATCCTCGGCGATTTCAATCTCGCGGGCGAACTCTGGATTTTAGAGGAATACTATCGCCGCATGGGTGTACATATCCAGGCACGCATTACGGGAGACGGCCGCGTGGATGACATTCGGCGCGCTCATCACGCCAAGCTGAACGTGGTGCAATGCTCCGGATCTATGACCTGCCTCGCGAAACATATGAAGGAGACATACGGTGTCCCCTTCAAACAGGTTTCTTACTTCGGTATTGAAGACATGTCCGCCGCGCTTTATGACGTGGCCGCGTTTTTCGGCGATCCCGCCATGCACGAACGGGCGGCCGAACTCGTGCGCGAAGAGGTTTCAAAAATTCTGCCGATGATCGAGTCTTATCGCGCGAAGCTGGCCGGGCGTAAAGCGGTCATCTATGTCGGCGGAGCGTTTAAAACCATTTCCCTCATCAAAGCGCTTCGTCTGATCGGCATCGAGACTGTGGTGGCGGGATCACAGACCGGACGACCCGAGGACTACGACACTATGGCGGCTCTTTGCGAGCCGGGCACGATCATCGTGGACGACTCCAATCCGGTCGAGCTAAGCACGTTTGCGCGTGAGCGAGGCGCGGATCTCTTTATCGGCGGAGTCAAGGAACGACCGATCGCCTTTAAGATGGGCATGGCTTTCTGCGACCACAATCATGAGCGCAAATTGCCGCTTGCCGGGTATGCCGGCATGAAGAATTTCGCTGAGGAAGTCTACGGCAGTGTGATGACACCCGTTTGGAACTATGTGCGCCGTGAGCGGGAAGGAGGTGCCGTATGAGTGACGCCGTCACCGTGAATCCGTGTAAAGTCTGTTCTCCGCTTGGAGCCTGTGTGGCCTTTCGCGGCGTGGCGGGGTGTATTCCTCTGATCCATGGTTCCCAAGGTTGTGCCACCTACATTCGGCGTTACACCATCAGCCATTTTCGCGAGCCAATGGATATCGCTTCGAGCAGCATCGCCGAATCGGCCACGGTCTTCGGCGGCAGTTCTCTGTTCAGCACGGGGCTCGATAATATCATCCGCCAATACAGCCCGGCCGCAATCGGCATCTGCACCTCCTGTTTGAGTGAGACCATCGGTGACGATGTGGCGCATTTTCTGCGCGAATACACGGCTTCCCGCAGGGACGTGACGTTGCCTGCGCTGATCCGTGCGTCAACCCCAAGCTATAAGGGTACGCACATGGATGGATTCCATGCTGCCGTGCGTGCGATTCTCGAAGGCATCGTGAAGGAGAAAACCGAGACTGTCGCGAATCGGGTTGTGCTTCTGCCGGGGTTCGTGTCGCCCGCCGATTTGCGCTATTTCAAAGAAATCGTTGAGGATTTCGGACTCGATTGCATCTTGGTGCCGGATTATTCCGAAACGTTGGATGGACCCTCTTGGGAGGCGTATCACCGCTTGCCGGAAGGCGGTACGCCGGTTGAAAGGATTGCGTCTTCCGCCAATTCAGTTGCGTCGCTGCAGCTCGGACGCGCATTGAAAAACGGCGGGGGAAATTGGTTGGAATCGGTCTTTGGAACACCTTGCCGCCAACTGGGGTTGCCGATCGGTTTGCGCGAGAGTGATGCGTTTTTCGACATGCTCGCGCTGATCAGCGGAAGGCCGTTGCCGCGGTGCCACGCGCAGGAGCGCGGTCGTCTTCTCGATAGTTTCGTGGATGGGCACAAGTACCTGTTCGGCAAACGCGCGGTCGTGTATGGGGAAGAGGATTTAGTGATCGGCATCGCTTCCTTGTTGAACGAGATAGGTGTTAATCCCGTGCTGTGCGCCACCGGGGGTATCAGCGGGAACTTTAAAGAGCAGGTTTTGGCCGTGACCGCCGATGCGCGACGGCTTTTTCCTGGTGAGATGGAGCTTATGGGCGATACCGATCACGACACGATCTTCTCCCGTGCCGAGGCGTTGAAACCGGATATCATCATCGGTAACAGCAAAGGTTACAAAATGGCCCGTAAACTGAATGTTCCGATCGTACGCGTCGGTTTTCCGATCCATGACCGCATCGGCGGACAGCGTCAATTGCATGTCGGCTATCGCGGTACGCAGAATCTTTTTGATCTGATCTGTAATGCGCTGATGCAGGCCAAACAAGAGCATTCGCCCATCGCCTTCATGTATGTCTAGAAAGGAGCATGCGCTATGAACAACAACGCAGAACGCCACCCGTGTTTCAATCACGACTCAGCCGGAAAATACGCGCGTATTCACTTGCCGGTAGCGCCGGAGTGCAATATCCAATGCAACTATTGTAACCGCAAGTGCGATTGCGTTAACGAGAGCCGTCCCGGTGTAACGAGCGCCGTGCTTTCGCCGGAAGAGGCGCTTCGCTACTTGGGCCGCGTTAAGGAAAAGGCCCCGCATCTCGCGGTCGCGGGCATAGCGGGCCCCGGCGATCCGTTTGCAGACCCCGATCGTACGCTCAAGACGCTTTCGCTGATCCACGAGGCCTTTCCGGATCTGATCTTCTGTCTCTCAACCAATGGCCTTAATCTCTATAACTATATTGACCGTATGGCCGAACTGGGCGTCAGTCATGTGACGATCACGATCAACGCGGTCGATCCCGAAATCGGTTCAAAGATCTATGCGTGGGTACGCCACAAAAAACGTGTGTTACGCGGTGTCGATGCGGCGCAGGCGTTGCTGAACGAGCAACTCCGGTGTATCCCGAAACTCAAGGCGGCGGGAATGCTGGTCAAAATCAATAGCATCCTCATATCCGGCATTAACGAAACGCACATTCCCGATGTGGCCAAGAAGGTTAAGGAGTTGGGTGCGGACATCATGAACGTGATCCCCGTGTTAATCACGGAAGACACCGCATTTGCCGACCGCCTGCCGCCTTCGTCCAGTCTGACCGCTAAGGTCCGCGAACAGATCGCGGAGCATATTATGCTTATGGCCCATTGCCGCCGTTGCCGCGCGGATGCCGTCGGACTGTTGGGACGGGATGACCCCACACTGCATGCGGAGCTGGATCGCGTGGTGGGTGAACGGACCTGGATCATGCCGGATCGTCCATATGTCGCCGTGGCCACACATGAACGCTTGCTGGTCAATGGCCATTTGGGTGATGCGCAGGAACTTCATATTTTTGAACGGCGTTCCGAGGGCCGTTACGGGTGCATCGGCGTACGCAAGATGCCTGAGCCGGGCAGTGGCGATAACCGTTGGCACGCGATGGCGGCGATTTTGCGCGACTGCAGCGCGATTATGGTTTCCGATGCGGGCGCCAATCCCGAGAAAATCTTGGCGGAAGAAGGGATTCTGCTGGTGCGGTCGTCCGGGCTGATCGATACCTGTCTTGATGCCGTTTACGGCGGTAAGGATTTAAAACGGATCGAACCGGCGTGTGTTCGCCAATGCGGTGCCGGCAGCGGTAAATGCGGCGGTAACGGTATGGGTTGCTGCGCATGATCAACGTTCGTCAACTCTCAACAATCCACTCCTGATTCATTACACTGAAAGGACATTCCTAATGACAAAGCCAACCTATCACATTCTCGTATGCAACTCGTTCCGTATGGCGGGCGCGCCGCAGGGCGTCTGTCACACCAAAGGCAGCGGCAGCCTCATGCAAACGCTCGAAGAGGAGATTCTTGATCGAGGCTTGGATGCGGTCGTGACGTCAACCGGTTGCCTGAAGGTCTGCGACCGGGGACCCGCCATGGTCATCTATCCGCAGAATTATTGGTACGGCAACGTGACGGAGGCGGCTATCGCCGAGATTTTCGACGCGCTCGAAAACGGCGAAGCCTGCGCCAAATATCTTATCGCTTAACCGCGGCGAAGGGGGTGTCGATATGAGCGTCTTTCAGGGCAAGGGGCACCATACGTATTTCATTTACGGATCGAACATGAATCCGGCCCAGATCGCCGAACGTTGCGGCACGCCCGAACTGTTGGGTGTCGCACGGCTGACGGACCACCGTTTGGCATTCTTTGGACATTCGGCGATTTGGGATGGAGGAGAGGAAACGGTTGTGCAACAACCCGGAGAAGAGGTCTGGGGGGTGCTCTACCGAATGGCGTTTTCGGAGGCTGATCGGCTTGACGAGTCGCAGGGTGTGCGACTTGACGGCTGTGGGCCCTACTTTCTTTTTCCCGTTTTTGCTTTGGACCTTCACGGCGTCAGCCATGCTGCGCTCCTTTACAAAAAAGATTTCTGCGATGAGCCCAGTCTTCCGAGCGACGCGCAAATGGCGTTTATTTGCGCGAGTGCCGTTGCGCAGCGACTGCCTTCGGATTATATCGGACGGTTAGAACGCGTAGACACGAAGAAGGCCCGCTATCCTGTGCCGAGGCGTGAGGGACGTGAACGCAATTTCTTCGCTTCCCTATGTCGCGGGTGTGGCTGATATCCGCGATGTCTGCGCGTCGGATTCAAGAGAAACGTTTTATTGTGGGCGGTTCTGATGTGTTGCGCGACATCTGCTGATCGCTTATAATCAATGGCGTAATGTGTGTTGAGGGTTCAAAAATCGCGGCACTTTATCGCATCGGATGAGTTGTCGCCAAACAAGGAGGAAAAGGTATGATCCTGAGCGCAAGGAACCAACTGAAAGGCATTGTGAAACAGATCAAGAAGGGGGCCGTGAACAACGAAGTGGTTATTGAGTTGCCCGGCGGCGCGCAGATTACGTCGATCATCACGCAAGGTTCGTGCGCGGCCCTGAAATTGAAAAAAGGCAAAACGGCGTATGCGATCATCAAAGCTTCTAATGTGATGGTCGGTACAGACGAATAAGGGTTGTTCAGAACCGATTGCTGGGTGAACGGATGTTGCTCGAAAGATCAGCATCCGTTTTTTTATCCATTGGGCGGGGGGCGGGTGGGCAGACAACGGTTTTGTCGTTTGTCATCTTGTTCGGAAATGGATTTCCGGACGTTTGCTTCGTCGCGCGTCGTCGCTTTGTCGACTGTGCATTTTTTAAACGGTTCGTGAGAAAAGAGTTACAACTCTTGGGCGTTGCGTTTTCACAAAATGGCTTGATCCTTGCGAAAGTCAAGGTGTCAAACGCCGCGTGAATGTCCGCGCGGTGTGTAAAACTCAACGAGGTATACTATGAAGAAACGGCTGGTAATGATACTGGCGGGAATGATGACAGTGTCCGTTTGGGCGGGCGATGTCTATGTGGCGGCGGCAAGTCTCACGGATGTGATGAAGACCGTTCAACCGTTGTGTGTGAAGACGCATCCTGAAGTCAAACTTATCCTCGTCTATGGCGCGACGGGGATGTTGCGGGCCCAGGTGCTGAATGGCGCGCCGTGTGATGTGTTCATCGGGGCGGACCGCTGGTTCGGCGGAACAGCATCGAACATGGCGGAGGTCGTTGCGCTCGACAGCGTTCGTGTCGTGGCCGTTAATACGTTGGTTGCGGTGGCGGGCAAGAATTGCGCGCCGAAAGGGGACGCGTTGCCCCTCTGGCTGGATGGCGCGAAAAAGATTGGCATCGGCAATCCCGCTTCGGTTCCGGCTGGACGCTACACCAAGAAATTGCTTGAAAGCGAAAAGCTGTGGGATGTGTATGCGCCGAAATATGTACAGGGCACGAACGTCCGTGAGGTTCTGTTGTGGCTGAGGCAGGGCGTGGTGGACGTGGGGTTTGTTTACGGCTCGGATCTTGTTGCGGCGAAAGATGCGAAGCTTAAAATGCTGGCGGAGTATGCGGTGCCGGGCGGGGTGAAGATCGAGTTGGCCGGCGGCGTGATCAAGGCGGCAAAAAATGCGGCTGAAGCCTTGGCTTTTTTGGACTTCATGGCGTCACCGGATGCGGTGAAGGTGCTTAAAGATTTTGGCTTCGCGGCAAAGTAAAAGGACTTATATCATGAAACGGTTAATGACAACACTCATGATGATGTGGGTCGCCTTGCCGGTATGGGTGCCGGCGCAGGAGGCCGCAAAAAAAGAAGCCGTAAACGGGTCTGCGGTCGTCAAAAAACAGGACGCTGGGCTCACCTTAGACGGCGGCGCGGATTTGCGTTTCCGCGACGAGCTGAAGCACGTGTTGCCGGGGACGGGCGTAAAGGCGAAAAAAACGGAAAACATGCTGCGATTGCGGTCCCGGTTGTGGGGTTCCGCGTCGTATGATGACTATACGTTGTATGGACGTCTTGCGAACGAGTTCCGTGTTTACACGACGAGGACGGGAAAAAATAAGGCGGGAATGTCGACGTATGATTTTCCCGACGAGCTGTATCTCGACAGCCTCTACTTCGATGCGAAGAATGTGGTCGATGATCGGCTCGATTTGCGTGTGGGGCGTCAGGAAATGAAGTTCGGAGACGGACGCATCATATCGGACGGTTCCGCAGCTGACGGTGCTCGGTCGGCCTATTTCGATGCGGTGAAAGCAACGGTTCACCTCACAGAGAAAACGTCGCTCGACGTCTTCGGCATTTATATGGACGACTACGACGAAACGGCCATAGGCCCCTATGACCGCCCGATGGAAACCATCAACACGACCTATACCGATAACGAAGAGCCGGGGGCGGGAGTCTACCTTACGGTTGGAGAGATGAAGGCTTTTCCCTTCGAGCTCTACTACGTGTGGAAGAACGAAACGCACTCGCACAATGTTGGTGCCAAGAAGTACGGTCGCGATTTCCACACGTTCGGTACGCGGCTGTTGCCGAGAATCTCCGAGCGGCTCTCTGCCGAGGTGGAATTGGCCGTGCAGACAGGAGAGACGGATGACGGACGCGGTCTCTTCGGTTATATGGGCTATGGCGGCGTGTCGTATGTCATTGCGCCAGACAGCCCGTTCAAGCCAACGATCACGCCTGCGATTCTGTATCTGTCGGGTGACGATAAACCGAATACGGGCGACGACAACAACTGGAACGCGGTGTTCAACCGGACCACTTGGTTCAGCGTGTTGTTGGGCGACCAGTACAAGAACTATCGTTGGGCGAACCTGATTTATCCCCACTTGGCGGGCAGTGTCGCCGTGCTGAAAAACCAGAAGTTGAAACTGCACACGGGGCCGGTGTTCTGCGTCGAGGACGATCAATCGTCAAACGGTACGGGCGATACCTATAAAGGGTATCTGACCTATGCCCGCTACGAAGCGCCTCTGTTCGAGGGGTTCCTCGGGAAACGCAGCAGTCTGAGTCATGCGGTACAGCTTGAAGTGTTCGAGCCGGGCGATTACTATGAGACCGACGAAACGGCCGTGTTTTTTCGGTGGGAGGTTGTCGCGAAGTTCTAAAGGATAACGGAACGGCCGTCGGGCTCAGACCAAAGGCCGTAAATTTGGCGGTTGTCAGGGACGTCTACCTGACGGCCTGCCAAGCGTGAAGGGGACGCCATGATTGACACTGCGGGCAGGATTAAATTCAGCGATACGACGTTGCGCGACGGCGAACAGGCTCCGGGCGTGGTGTTCTCCCTGGCCGATAAGTTGCGCATCGCGGCGGCCTTGGATGATCTGGGCGTGGACGAGGCCGAGATCGGTTCGGCCGCAATGGGTGCCGAAGAGTTGGCAGGCCTTCGGGTTTTGTCCGCGCAGGGCTTCAAGATGCGGCTTTCGTGTTGGTGCCGCGCGTTGGAAGAAGACGTTTTTTATGCCGTCAAGGCCGGGGTCAATACCGTCAATGTGTCGTTTCCCGTGTCCGACATTCTGTTGGCGTCGATGGATCGTTGCCGGGATTGGGTCTTGCATCATCTTGACAGCGTGTTGGCTTTCGCGTCGCAGACCGGGTGCGCGTTTTCGGTCGGTTTGCAGGATGCGGGGCGCGCCGATGCCGCTTTTCTTGATCGAGTGGTTTGCCGAATCGCGGACTTGCGTGCGTTTCGGGTTCGCATCTCGGATACGGTAGGTATTCTCAATCCGTTTTCAACGGCGGCGCTGATCGCCCGTGTAAAGGCTGTCGCGCCCGGGCTGGACGTCTCGTTCCACACGCACAATGATCTCGGCATGGCGGTTGCGAATGCGCTGGCGGCCGTGCAGGCTGGAGCCGATACGCTGGACTGCACCGTGAACGGTCTTGGCGAACGCGCCGGCAACGGCCCGTTGGAAGAAATTCTGTTTGCGCTGAAGTACTCCGCAGGGCTTCCGTTAGAGTGGATGCCTCAAAAACTGATGGCGCTTTGCCAACTGACGTCTGAGGCGTCGGGGCGGCCGGTACCCCTCGCGAAGCCTGTGACCGGTGCGATGGCGTTGCGGCACGAATCAGGTATTCACGTTCGCAGTCTGCTGAAAGACCCGCTTTCTTACGCGGCGTATCCGCCGTCTGCGCGCGGACGCGAGGGCCATGCGTTTGCGCTCGGCAAGCATTCTGGGGCCGCCGGCGTGAAGGAATTCTTTGCATCGCACGGAATCACGTTGCGGTTCGATGAGGTGAGACAATTGACTGAATCCGTGCGGCAAGAGGCTCGGCGTTTGAAACGCGATTTGGATGAGCATGAGGTGTTGGAATTGTATCGGCCGGTTTTCGACGTGTCTTTTACGGGGCAGACAACAAAGGCGGGTTAGCGACCTATGACCAAGGCTTTCAATGTGTTGTGCGTGGGATTAACGGCGCTGATGGCGCTGTTTGTAGCGGGGGCATTGTGTAATGTCTTTGTCGTGTCGCCGATGACGTTGAAGAAGGCGTTGACGGATGGCTCATTGTTGCCGGTGTTGGGAATCAGTCTGCAAACGTCGCTGTGTGCGGCCGTGCTGGCCGTGCTGTTCGGTACGCCGGTCGCCTATGTGTTGGCGCGGCGGGACTTTTTTGCCAAGACGGCGGTGGAGACTTTGCTCGACCTTCCGGTGGCACTGCCTCCGATGGTCGCGGGTTTGGCCCTGTTGCTGTTGGTCTCGCCCACGGAACCGATTGGCGGTACGCTGAACAAGATTGGAATCGGCCTGATATTCACTAAGGCCGGCATCGTGCTTGCGCAGTTCTTTGTGGCGTTGCCGTTTTATATCCGGGCGGTGCGTTCTGCCATCACGGCTGTCCCGCCGTCGCTTCCCGCTGCGGCTGCGTTGCTCCGCGCAAGCGAAGCCTATACCTTTTTTCATGTGATTATTCCGTTGAGCCGGGAAGGAATGGTCAGCGGGTTTGTCATGTGCTGGACGCGTGCGATGGGCGAATTTGGCGCGACGGCCATGGTGGCGGGTTGCATTCCGGGCGTGACCGAGACGTTGCCTGTGGCGATCTATACGCGCGCAACCGCAGGCGATCTGGCTTCGGCCGGAGCCGCCGCGTTTTGTTTGGCGGTCATCTCGTTTTTCACGCTAACCCTGTTGCGACTCGTGTTTAAGTCGGAAACGTCGAGGAGGAAGGCATGAACACGCTCGACAATGTCGGAAAACGGTTTGGCGACCGGGTGGTATTGCGGGATATCTCCATCACGTTGGCACGCGGTGAGTTTTCCATTCTGCTCGGCCCCAGCGGTTCGGGAAAAACGCTGTTGCTTGCAATCTTGGCGGGGCTGGAAACGCCTTCAACAGGACGCGTGCTGATCGATGAGTTTGATGTGACGCACGTCGCTCCTGAACGGCGGCCGGTGACCATGGTGTTTCAGCGGCATGCGCTTTTCCCGCATCTGACTGTTTTCGAAAACATCGCGTTCAGTTTGCGTGCCCGTCATCTGCCGGGCAGCCGCGTGAGGGAACGTGTGGAGGAACTGATCGCATGGATCGATTTGCAGGAGTATGCGTACGCGCGACCGGATGTGTTGAGTGGCGGACAGTGCCAACGTGTGGCTTTTGCGCGCGCATTGGCTTCCGATGCGGAGGTTGTGCTGTTCGACGAACCGCTCAGCAGTTTGGATAAAGAACTGAAGGTCTCCTTAATGGCGGACTTGAAACGGCTGCATCGCATGCAGCGTTTTACGGCGCTGTATGTGACGCACGATTTGGATGAGGCTTCCGCCTTGGGTGAACAGGTGTATCAAATTGAGGCGGGGCGCGTTATTCCTTGCGCCCTTCGCTAACGAAACGAAGGATGACACGTTTGTCACGTCACGTCTTGCCCCGTTGTCATGTCCATCGTGTTTACTCTAACACGTAACGGGCACACAGTGTGCTCGGCACGGATCTGACGAAAGGGGTGCAAGTATGCAAAAGAAACGCGTGTTGGCGATTATGATGGGTGCGGCGGTGATGTGCGGTTCGGCGCTGGCGCAGGCGGATGGTCCGCAGGAACAATCTCCCCGCGAGGGAGACCGTCCGCATTGCCGTCCGGCGGATGCCGGTCGCGGTCGGCCGGAACAACCGGGGCCGGAGAATCAGGATTTCCGTCCGGCCGGTCGGCCGGAGGGCCGTGATCGCTCTCGGATGCGGCAGGGCGGAAATGAAGGATCTTTGCCTGATCCGAAGCGTCTGAAAGAGGCCGGCGCAACGGAAGAGCAGTTGGCGGCGCTTAAAAAGATCGTAGAGGAACAGCAGTTCAAGCGAATCGATCTGAAGGCGGCGGCGGAAAAGGCCGAATGGGCGCTGGATATTCAAATGAAGAGTGACTCCGCCGATGAGAAAACGGTACTCAAGGCGGTTGACGAGCTGTGTCAGGCTCGGGCCGAGCTCTTCAAATTGGAGATCGGTTCTAAACTGAAAGTCCGTGAAATACTCGGTTCGGCGGTTATGAAAAAGCTGCACGAGATGGGGCCGAAAGACAGGGCGGGGGGACCCGCCCGCGCGGCTGGTGAGATGCGCAAAGGCATGCCTTCGGCGGGGGAACGGCCTCCGGCTCCCGATCAGAAATAGTGATACGGAAGGTCCCTTATGGAGCGGCTCCTCTGGAGCCGCTTTTTTTGTGCGTCAACAGCTTCGATTCTTCGTGATTCCTTCGCCTCGCTTGCTTGTCCTAACGCGCTTTGTTACGATACTTATTCAAAAAAGTAATTCTTTCCCTTTGAAACATTAAGTGGAAATTCATCAAAGAGGTGCCGTATGAGGAGGCGTTTTTCCGGTCGTCACTCGCTGGGGATGCTGTCGTTCTGTCTGATGCTGTCGGCTATGCCGGATTTTACGCGCGCCGCCGATATGACCGTGTCATGCGGGTGCGCGGTGTTGCGGCTCAGTGCGCAGGCTGTGCCGCTTTCGCTGATGCTGAAGCCTGGAAATACGGAGTGCCTCAATACGCGTCGGCTGGAACCGTTGGCCGAGATCCAGACCGGAGATGGAAAATGGCATGCCGCCAATACCCTGAGGCAACACGGGAAAGCATTGGAACTGGGTTTTGTCGGCACGGATACGACCGTGTCGTTGGCCGTTGAGACGACGGAGGCATGGATCACGTTTCGCGTGGCCCGTATTGGCGGCACGCGTCCTGCCGCTGTGCGCTTCCTAATGTTGGATCCGGCTTTCACTGAAACGGTTGGCAAGCGCCTCAACATCGGATGGAATCAGGACCATGCCCTTTGCGTGATGGCGGTGTCGCCCAACACGGATACGCAGGTTATGGGACAGGATCACGTTTCGCTGGAGGAAACCGTCGCCGCGATTAACCGGGGTGAAGGAGGCGTCATCCCGCATGTCCGTCTGATGGCTTCGGCGCAGGATAATCCGGGTCCTAAAATGGAGGGCGCGGCGGCCGCGATCATCGTCTGTCGGACACCCGACTTTAAACGGGTTGCTCAGTCGGTTTCTCACGCCTATGGTTTGCTGACCAACGAGACTCCGGAAGGCGTGCCAGTCAAGGATACCAGCTGGGTGCGGGGCTCTTATTTCTTTATGAGTGCCGGATTAAAGGATACGGATCGGCTGATCCGTCTATGCCGTGAGTCGGGTGTTCGGCAGGTGATGTTGAACTCGGGGGCGTGGTGTTCGTCTGTCGGACACTACACGGTCAATACCCAGAATTTCCCGAACGGGGTTGCTGATCTGAAGGCTTTTGTGGCGCGCCTCAAGGCGGAGGGCATAACAACCGGCATGCACTGTTTCGGGTCTAAGGTCAACAAAACGGATGCTTACGTTTCGCCCGTTCCGGACCAACGCTTTTGGCGACAGTTCGAAGGCGTATTGGCCGCAGACATCGATGCCAAACAAACAGCGATCAAAACCGGTACGAATCTGTCGGATTGGCCGGGCAGCTCAAAAGTTGCCAAAGCATATTGGGAGGGCGGCGTTGAGAAACATCGCGAAGTGGTGATCGGCCATGAGATTATCCGCTATAAGGAAATCGGTCCCGAGGGCGTTTGGGATACTTTTATGGGCTGTGAGCGTGGCGCATGGAAAACGGCGGCGGATGCGCATGCTGCGAATACGCCTTGTTATCACTATGGCGTGGACGGGTGCATTAACGGGTACATCATTGACCAGGAAACCTCGCTCCCCGATGAGATGCACGCGCGGTTGGCCGACATTTTCAACACCTGCGGTTTTGGGATGGTTTATTTTGATGGCGGCGAGGATGTGGATCGCCGTCGCTTCGACTATTATGTCAGTGCGTTCCAGACGAGCGTCATGCGTCGGCTGAACAAACCCGTGATCCACATGGGCACGATTATGACTCATCGGCTTTGGCATTCGTTTGCCCGCAGCTCGACGGTTGACACGTATATCAACACGCTGGGCGGCGCGATCCTTGCGGGGCAACCTCCGGCGAAATGGCCAACGGTGAAAGAGCATATCGATACCAGCGTGGCCTATATGCTTAGCCTTCGCGGAGACATGATGCCCGGCGAGTTGGGCTGGTTTGGCGTGTGGCCGCGTCAACAGCGCTACGGTCGTGAGATTGACGGGCTTCAGCTCGACGAAATCGAATACCTTCTCTGTCGTTCAATCGCCTTTAATTGTCCCATATCGCTGCAAACCAGTTTCCGCGAGATGGACCGGCATCCGCTTGCTCCGGCGATCATGCGCCTGATCAAAGAATACGAAACGGCCCGTTTGGCGAATCGGTTTTCAGAGGCGACTCAAGCGCCGATGCGTGAACCGGGTAAGGAATTCACCTTTTTGAAACGGCAGGGGTTCTCGCCCGAGCTGGTGGCTGTCCGTCCCGTGACATGCGGCAACAACCCGGATCTGCATGCGATGGTCGGCCCGTTTGAAGGCGGGGCCGTAGCGACGTTCTGGAATGCTGTCGGCAGCGCGAACGTCACGCTTGACCTTTCGCCTTTTTTGGCGCGCGTGGCGGATTTTGACGATCAGCGGGTGGTCGCACTGAAGAGCGTGGACGAAAAACTCGTGTTGCCTGTGACCCCTCGGCGGCTGACGCTCCTGTGCCCAACGCTGGATGCAGCCTCCTTGGAACAAAAAATCAAAAAATCGCTTTGCACAGCGTCCATCTCCGTTTATAAATAACCGCGCGAATGGCAAAATCCAAAAAAAAGAAAGAGAAACCGAACGTTTCAGGCGGCATGGAGCGGCCGAGCGCATCCCTCGAGGGTGGTTCTGCGACGTTGCCTTGCGCGCCTGTGATGCCCGTGACGGATAGGGACTCTGCGGCGGAGGTTTCTTTGGGGGTGTCTAATCGGCAGGGGGGGCTGCGATGACTGTTCAGCCCAAAAGCCGGTGGCGCCGCTGGATGCCCGATATGGTTAAGGTGGCGCTGGCCTTGGCTGTGATCGGCGTCGCTGCCGCTATCTGGTACAAGCCGATTTTGATACAAGCCGATTTTCCCTATGTTTCCTATTGTTTCAAAGGTCTGCAGGCAAAGGACGCCACGCTCTACCGGCCTTTGGCCATGCCGACTCGTTACTACATCGCGCTTCCCGGGAAACTGGCGGGACGTTACGAGTGGTTTGCGGTGGATCGGCGCCGCGAGGTGGTGGCGCTGACCGCGGCGCCGCAGCACCGTTTCTTGGGCAGAAACGCCATCAAGCGGAGTGATCCGCTCGGGCTTGATCTCGAGTTTCGAAAACTGGACGGATCAGAATGGCAGATCCATTTTATGGCGGATTCGATCGTCTTCTCAAACGCCTTGCTCTCTGTTCGGATGGATACGAAGCCTTTACGTCCGCAGTAATGCTGTCGCTTGTTCCGAAAAATGAGGGAAGAATCTGCGTTTTCGCTTTGTTCTCGGCGGCACCGCGGCAAGGCACTTAAGCGGAATGTTTTTCCGCGGAGGATTACGGAAACCGGTGATAGGACGGCGGTTCTTCTTTTAGTGAAATAAGGCATGATGAAAGCAAAGGTAAAGGGCAGATGCGTGACGGTTTGCGGAATGCTGCTTTGGGCATTCTTCAGGACGGTTGTGACGGAAGGTGCCGTGACCGAGGCCTCTGGCGAAATGTTCACGGTTCGCGTGTTGCCGTACGTTGCGTCGACAAATGGTCATCCGCTGCGTTTGGGGTTCCAGACCGGTTTTTTAGAAGGTCCAAGCAATCCGCTGCGGGCCGAGTGCTTTTCTGAAGCGAGTCTTGGGGTTGAAGGATGGGTATCGGTTAAGGCCGTGTCGGAAGCGGGTGCCGGGCCCAAACGGTTTCGCGTGGCGAATGCCGATGATGAAACGCGGGGGGTGTCTTTGACCACGCGGATTTTGCGGCGGAGGATCGGGCATACGATCCGCGTTAATGTCCGACGTGTCGAAGGCCGCGGCGCGCTGCGTTTTGTGTTTGAACCGGTGGGGGGGACACCGGAGGAACGAACTGAAAAACGGGTGTCGGTCAAAGGGAAAGAGTATGTGGAGAAGGCTTTTGCGGTTAAGCCTCTCAAAGACGGTGCATACCGTTGTGCCTTTGAGATTGAACCTGGGAGCGTAATGGAGTTCGGCGGGTTTTCGATGTTGCCTGATGATGCTGAAGAGGGGTGGGATCATGAGGCGTTAGAGGCGTTGCGTCTCGTGCGTCCGTGTCTGTTGAGGTGGCCCGATCAGGAGGAAGTGGGTTTTTACAACTGGTACGACGGTGTGGGGCCGCGCACGATGCGTCGTGCGGTCTCCCCCATGGCCCGCGCGGAGGATGGCCACGATTTTGGTACAGTCGAATTCGTGGGCCTGTGCCGTCTGCTCGGGACCGAACCGGTCATGCGCGTGACGGTGTATCATCCGGGGGTGAAAGATGATCGGGTGCGCGA
>CAZTDL010000023.1:0-16291 GCA_964612775.1 uncultured Lentisphaeraceae bacterium | reverse complement strand
GCCGTTTCTCAGAAGCCGGATTTCTGGGCTCACGATGTAAGCCCTTCGCGACCGGCGGCGACCCCAACGCGAACCGTTTTGAAGTAGAGGGCGTCATCGCCCGCGGCATCACCGATTCGCGTCAGCAGGCCCGTCGCGACCTGCTCAAATCCATGAACACGTTCGGAAACGCCCTGCCGAACAATCCTGAAATCCTGGCTGCGCGCGAAGCCGAGGAAAAGGCTTATAATCTGATTCTGGGCGAAGGCAAGGAGGTTTTCGACCTCTCAAAAGAAGACGCGAAACTGCGCGACCTCTATGGTCGTCACACTTTCGGGCAAGACTGCCTCGCCGCTCGCCGTTTGGTCGAGGCGGGGGTCTGCTACGTCACGGTCAACTACCCCGGCGGCTGGGACACCCATTCAAACCATTTCGCCACCATGAATCGTCAGGCGCCACAATTGGATCAGGGGCTCGCGGCGCTTTTGCAGGACCTCGCGCAACGCGGTCTGCTGGAAAGCACGATCGTCTGGTGCTGCGGCGAATTCGGACGCTCGCCCAAAGTCGATTGGCAACCGCCATGGAACGGCGGTCGCAATCATTACGGCAACGTCTTCTCCGTACTGGTCGCGGGCGGAGGCTTCAAGGGCGGCCAAATCGTCGGTTCATCGGACGCCAAAGGCGAAGAGGTCAAAGACCGCCCGGTCTATCCGATCGATCTGCTCGGATCCATCTACGATCTCGCCGGCATCGATGCCAACGCCAAGTTGCCTCATCCCGAAGGCGCAGACGCACACGTGCTGCCGGCCGCCGCGGAAACAGGCTATAAGGCTGCGGGACGCCTGAAAGAAATCATGTGAGGAACCAACATGGGAACTGAAAAAAGGAAGCCGGGGCCTGGTCGCGCGTTGTCGGGGCTATTGCGGCGGACGCGTCTCAGTCTCTTGCCGCTCGCGTCGGTCATCTCCCTTTTCTGCGTCCGGTCCGCGCACGCGCAAGCCTATATCGGCTTCGTCTATCCGGCAGGCGGCCAGCAAGGCACAACCTTCCGGTGTACCCTCGGCGGACAAGCCCTTGAGGGCGTCAACGGCGTCGCCGTCTCCGGCACCGGCGTGACCGGACGCGTCGTCGAATACAACAAGAAGATGAATCCGCAAGAGATGCAGCTCTTAGGTGAACAGTTGCGCGAACTCAAATCCATCGCGGAGCCGAAGCGCGACACCTCGACGTCCAATCTCATCACGCGCCTTGAAAAGTTCATCGACGAATACGTGCAACAACCGCAGTGCGGTTCCATCGCGAATCTCGTCATCGCGGAAATCACCGTTGCCAAAGATGCGCCGCCCGGCCCGCACGAGATCAGCCTCGTGACGCCGCGCGGCCTTTCCAACCCCATGACGTTCCATGTCGGGCAGCTGCCGGAAATTTCGGGCGATCCGCTTCCCACCAGCCCGAAACAGATTCTCGGCAAAGAGGCCCAAAGCCTGCGCAAACTGAAGCGTGAACCGGAAAAGAAGGGCAAAGAGGCCATGATGAGCATGGAGATGACGCAAATGTCCATGGGCATGGCCGGCCCCGGCGCGCAAAGCGATGTGGATGACGACGAAACCTGCGTCCGTATCCCCTGTACCGTCAACGGCCAAATCGCCTCCGGCTCGGTGGACCGCTACCGGTTTACCGCGCGACGCGGCCAGAAGCTCGTCATCACCGTGCAGGCGCGCACCTTGGTCCCCTACATGGCCGATGCGGTGCCCGGCTGGTTCCAGCCCGTCATTGTTCTGTGCGACGCGCACGGAAAAGAAGTCGCCTACAACGACGACTACCGTTTCCAGCCGGATCCCGTTCTGCTCTGCGAAGTGCCGCTGGATGGCGAATACATTCTGGCGATCCACGATGCGATCTTCCGGGGACGCGAAGACTTCGTCTACCGCATCACACTCGGGGAATTGCCGTTCGTCACGGGAGCCTTTCCTCTCGGTGGACAGGCGGGCATGGCCGCGATCATCGACGTCAAAGGCGTCAATCTCGCGGAAAAGCAACTCATGCCGCAAATGCAAGGGCGGCAACCGGGCCTCTACGCGTTCACGGTGCACGGTAAGGGCGGGCTCCTCTCAAACCCCATCCCTTTCATCGTCGACACCTTGCCGGACGGGCTTGAGAGCGAGCCGAACAACACGCCGAAACACGCGCAGGTTGTCGCGCTGCCGATCATCGTGAACGGCACCATCGGCATGCCCGGCGACCAAGACCTGTTCCGGTTCGTTGGCCGCGCCGGACAAGAGATCGTGGCCGAGGTTTTCGCGCGCCGACTCGATTCGCCGCTGGACGCCGTGCTCAAACTGACCGACCAAAAGGGACATCGACTCGCCTTTAATGATGATCGCGATGACATCGGATCGGGAATCAACACACACCACGCCGATTCCTATATTTCGGTTAAACTGCCCGACGACGGGACCTACACGATCACGCTCGGCGATGCGCAACACAAGGGCGGCGATGCTTATGCCTACCGTCTGCGCATAAGCGAACCGCAACCCGATTTCGATTTGCGCGTGGTTCCTTCGCGCGTCGCGATGCGCGGAAAAGAGGGTGCCGGCGTCACCATTCACGCCATTCGAAAAGACGGGTTCACAGGCTCTATCCGATTTCAAATCAAAGACCCCGCCAGCGGTTTTACGGTTCAGTGTGCTCCGCTCACCGGCACGCAGACCGTCGCAAAGGCCACCATCAAGACCTCCCTGATCAAAACCGACGGGCCCGTATCGCTCGTGATTCAAGGTGTATCCACAAATGCCGGCGTCGCGCTGGTGCATGATGCCGTGGGCGCAGAAGACCGCATGCAGGCCTTCCTGTGGCGTCACCTCGTCCCCGCTCAGGAGTTTCAGGCGCTCGTCTGGCAGCCGCAGGGGAAAAAATAATCCAACGTTGAGCGCCGCGCTCCTTTATGGCGCGACCTCGCACTCCTTGACCTTGCGCTCATAGAAATCCTGCAGAATCAGGCCGCGGGCGCGAAGCTCTTCCAGCTCTTTCAGGCGGCGCTCAACCTGCTGTTTGGTAAACTTGGGCTTAGTGGCCGAGATCGCATCCCGAACGTCAGCCTCTGTCAGCGCGCGGTTAAACACCATCACCTCGTCGAGCGCCCCGTCAAAAGCCGCTTCCTTGTCTTTTGCCGTTGGATTCGAACGGTTCATTCCCAGCGTGAGCGGCTGCCCGACGGCCCCCATGTCACCATGCCCGGCCGCAGTCTGCTGTTGACGGATTCCGTCCACATACAGTTTCACCGTCTCACCGTCGTAGGTCACCGCCGCATGATGCCACGCACTGTCCGCGACAGACGCGTCACTATAGACATCGCGGCCACAAATCGTCGCATAGAGTTTGCCTCTGCGGCCGCTCTGTTTGTCACCCGCCGCGAGCCGCAGGGCATAACCGCTATCCGCCCGTTTATCCACCAGCGTTCGATCGGGTTTCTCCGTCTTTGCCGTCTTAAACCAGAGACAGAAGGAGACCTGCCGACTATCCAAGAGGGGGGACGCCGGAACCTGAATGTAACTGTTCTTTCCCGTAAACTCGCACCCGCCATTAAGCCGTCCGGCCGACGCGAAACGCACACCGGAAACGCGGCCGTTGTTGTTGCTTCCCGTCACATCGGGCACCATCGCGCCGCTGTTCCGAAACTCGTCACACGAGAAACGCAGCACCAAGCCTTGCGGCATATCCGCCGCCGCCCATCCGGCCACCAAGGACAATACCAACCCAACGCTCAATCGTTTCATTCGCGCACCCCCATTAGTTGAGAAGCGTAACAGGTTCGGAGCTTGGACGACAAGCGGCAAGTATACCGCTATTTCGCATCAGGGCCTTCCGAGAAGGGCGCGGCATCGGGTGCCACACCCCATGTTTTGTTCGGACGATCACCCAACGCCATCACAATCTTACCGCCCTCGACGAGCGTCTCATGCGGGAACCACGTCTTGTTCCAAGGCCGCCCGTTCACCTTGACGGATTGAATGTATTTGTTTTCCCGATCCGCTTTAGGCGCTTGCAGGACAAACTCTTTACCGTTCTCCAATTCGATCCGGACCTCGCGGAAGATCGGACTGCCGAAGGTATAGGCCGGCTCGCCCGCCGTGACCGGATAGAAGCCCATCGCCGAAAACACCGCGAAGGCGGACATGCCGCCGCCGTCCTCATCGCCGCAAATGCCCATCAGATCGTTTCGAAATCAGGCTTCCATCAACATGCGGACGCGTTTCTGCGTTTTCCACGGCTCACTCGCAAAGTTATAGAGATACGGAATATGGAAGCTCGGCTCATTGCCCATCACGAACATGCCCACAAGACCCGTGGAGTCAGGAAGCACATTGTAGAACTCCCAACGCGGACGACCGGGCCCTTCATTGAAGAGCCGGTCCAGCTTGTCGACAAACGCCGGTCGCCCGCCGAACAACGCGATCAGATCATCCACATTGTGATAGACTTCCCAGATGTAGGTCCACGCATTGTTTTCATCATAATAGTCACGCGCGCCCTGACCGCCCGCATACTTGTAGTCGAACGGCTCAATCCACTTGCCGTCTTTGTCTTTCGGATGGAAAAACCCCGTGTCCTTACGCCACAAGTGCCGATAGTCGTACGACCGTTTCAGAAAGAACGCGTGATCTTCCGTTTTGCCGAACTCTTTCGCGAGCTGAGCCAGACACCAATTATCGTACGCGGCCGCGAGCGTCACGGCCACGGCCTGCCGCCGTTCGCCGCGCTTCACCTCGTTGACCGTCTCCGCCTCGCCGGGCTTGAGAGCGGGCATGTAACCCTTTTCCCAATAGAATCGGTCCAGTTCAGTCGCGGGGCCGCGGAACCAGGGGATCATACTCTCCTCGCGAATCGTTTTTTTCAGGCCCTCGTACGCTTTGGCGGAATCGAAACCGCGCACGCCTTTGCGCCACGCGTCAAGAAAGACAGCGACGGGATGCTGGCCGTTCATGCAATGCGCATCGCCAAAAACCGTCGGGAAAGTCGGCATCCAGCCAGATTGCTCATACATGCGGACATAGGAGGCGAGCTTTTCTCCCTCCGCCGCAGGGTGCAGCAGCACCGCCAGCGGATGCAGCGCGTGATAAGTATCCCACGTCCAGTCGTCTGTCCAGAAGGGCACGCCGCCATCCTCATGGACCTGACCGTCCCACGCGCTGAAGTAGCGGCCGTCCTCGGAAACATTCACCATGCGCTCGTGACAACGGTACAGCGCCGAATAAAAAACGGTTCGCTCGTCTTCGGTCCCCCCTTCGACACGCACTCGGCCGAGCAAACGGTTCCATTCCGCACGCCCGTTTTTCGCAAGGCGTTCAAGGTTGAAATCCTTGATCTCCGCCTCCAGATTCCGTTTGGCCTGCCCCTCGCTGATATAGGAAATGCCGTAGCGCATCCGCGCCGTCTTGACCGCCGCGTCAAAGCCGACCACCACCGGCAGATGGGCGTCCTGCGTGGCGTTTCGGGCAAAGTCGGCCGTCTCGCCCACAAACGCGCCGATACGCGTCGGCGCCGTTTCGAACTCCAGATACACGTATACGTCAACACCGTGATAATCATCTTTGCCGCTGATCACCGACCCTTCAACCTTGAGCGATCCCTTCTGCTTCGGGGCGAGCAGAATATAATGCGGCTTATCGTTTTCGAAAGTCACGGACCAGATCGCCGCTTTGCGCGCAGGGGCCAATTCGACAAACGCCTCCTGATCGTCAAGAAACACCGAATACCGGTAAGGAAGCGCCTCCGAATGATCAAAGCGCGATGATCCGCGCGGACGCAGCGCCGCCGTCTCCCCGCTGACCGGCATCATCTGGAAGACCTGTCCCTGGCGGTGTGACGGCACGTTTAGACAGAACCCGGTGATCCGGTCAGTGAGGAAACTTTCGTTCGGCGGCGTCACGCGCAGCATCCCGTTCGGCAATTGAACAGACGGGAAAACCGGTACCAGCAGATGGCTGATGTTCCCGATCCGGGTATTCACATAATCGACCGGTTCCTTAGCCTGCGCCACACCGGCACACGCCAACGCCAACACAACAGACAAGGCATGATTTCGCATTTATCGCCACCTTAAAAAACGAACGCCGGCCGTCCCTAAAAAACAAGCACGGCCCGTCCTCTTTCTACCGCCCGAATTTCCGTTCCAATTCCCGATACGAGGTGAAGATCATCGTGGGCCGGCCGCGCGGACAGGTATAGGGCATCCTCGTGGCCGCCAACGCTTTGACAAGTTTCTCCGCACTTTCATTCGAGAGAACATCGTTCGTGCCCGCCGCAGCGCGGCACGCCGCCTTGGCCACGATTTCCTCGCGCCATTTTTCGGCGCCGCGGCGCGTACCCGCCTGTTCCAGATCGTGCGCGATGTTTCCCAGAAGCTCGCGGCAAGAGACCTGATCGAGCACACTCGGCAAAGCTTCGACAATGAAATGATCGCTGCCGAAATCCTCCACGCCGAAGCCCATGTCCTGAACCACCTTCAGATGTTTACGCAGACGCGCCGCATCGTCGGGTGCAAGCCGCACGGTTTCCGGCAACAACAACTTCTGGGACACACACCCGTCTTTTTCTTTTCCCGCCATGAGACGCTCGTAGAGCACCCGTTCGCGGGCCGCACGCGGATCAACCGTCACATACCCGCCGTCCGTCTCTAAAAGCACATATCGCCCCGCCACTTGGCCCAGCACGCGGCACCATCGCCATGGCGAACCTTCCTGCGGCGCAGTGAAGAGCGAAAGACCTTCCCCTGCCGGCACGGCCGGCGCCTCCGGGACAAAAGGAGAAGGCGAGGCGGAAGACACCGGAGCCGCCCCCCCCTGCGGCACAGATCCGGGGTAAGGAAAAGGCTCGCTCAGAGGCAGGGTTGCGGCCGCGGCCTCCGGCACCAACGCGCGAAGAGAAGCCGAAGGGCACGCGCCGTGCATGCGAACGCCCGGATCTTCCGGCAGCCTGCGGCCGCCGGGCGCGGATAGCGTTCCCCGCGCAGAAAGGTCCACGTCCGTATCACCAGCCGCCGCAGCGCTCCTGCGATACCCGATCGCCTCTCCGACAGCGAGAATAATCGCTTCGCGGACATCGGCGGGTTTATGGAAACGCACTTCTCGCTTGGTTGGATGCACATTGACATCCACCCGATCCGCCGGCATCTCGATAAAGAGCAGGACTATCGGCTTGCGGTCTCCCGCCAACGGCGGATAGGCCTCACGCAGCGCATATGCGATGACCGGCGCGGTCGCCGGTCGCCGGTTGATGAAAACATATTGCTCGCTGCGATCCTTGCGCGTTTGATTGGGCAGCCCCGCGAAGCCGTAAACCCGCACATCTCCGACGGTCTTATTCACCGTCCGCAGTTCCGCACAGAAATCCGCGCCGAAGAGATCACGCACGCGTTCCTCCAGAGAAGCCCCCGCAGGCAGGCAGGACAGTTCACGTCCATCCGCCGTGAGGCTCAGGCCGATCTCCGGATGCGCCAGCGCGTGCAAGGTAAAAACCGACTTGATGTGCGCCTGTTCCGTCTGATAGGCCCGCAGGAATTTGCGACGCGCGGGCACATTAAAAAAGAGGTCGCGAACCTCGACGGTCGTACCGGACGGCACACCGGCGTCGCGCACATCTTGCAGGCTGCCGGCCACCACCGCCAGCTCCGTGCCGACGTCGTCGTCCCGCCGACGGGTTTTCAGCGTGAATCGCGAGACCGAAGCGATGGAGGGCACGGCCTCGCCGCGGAACCCGAGCGTATCAATGTGCTCGATATCGTCCACATCGCGGATCTTGCTGGTCGCCTGGCGTTCGAGGCAAAGCAACGCGTCGTCACGACCCATACCGCAGCCGTTATCGCGAATCTCCACCAGCTTGCGGCCGCCGGCCGTAACGGTGACTTCTATGCGCGTCGCACCCGCATCAATGGCATTCTCGACCAGCTCTTTGACCACCGAGGCGGGCCGCTCCACCACTTCGCCTGCCGCGATCTTATTCGCGACATGGATCGGGAGCAAACGGATATGTCCGTCTTTCAACATGGTCAAAAGAATGACGGCTTACCCGCAGGGCGTCAAGCAGGTTTATTACCCTTGTTCAACGTCTCTGTTTCTTGCTACTCTTTTTCGAAGGACGGAAAGGAAAAGATGACCGTTTTCCAGAAATATTTATCTGCCCCATTCGTTTTATTTTGCCTGTGGCCGACAGGATTCGCTGGTGCCCAAGAATCCTTTTCGCCTGACTGGTCCTCGTATGTCGGCGGTGATTATAATATCGACTATGTCTCTGCGGTTGTTTGCGATACCGCAACCAACTGTTTTTTCGGCGGTTACCTCGGCGATAACCGGATCCATAATCATGAGGGCGCTGATTTTTCAGGGGATATCCACGCCTTTGTCGCCAAAGCAACAGCCGAGGGCACGCTTGACTGGGCTAAAGATTTCTCGTCCCACATCACCTATTATAATAACAAGGTCACCGGGCTCGCACAGGGGAAGCAGAATTCGCTCGCCGCCGTCGGGGTTACTCAAGGAGGTTTTGCCGATGACGGAACATACGCCTTCGTCGCCAGTCTCAACGCCGTGAACGGCGATATCAACTGGTTTCAATCCATCGGCTCGTCTTTCGGCACCAACGGCTTCAATTCGGTGGCCATAGACACCAACGGCAGTTTCTATGCGGTTGGATACACGTCCTTGTCGAATCAAGTCTGCTCTGTGCCGGGATATCAGGTCGGAAGTGTCACCTACGGCACGGAGTTTAAGGGAGACCTCGACGCGTTTGTCATTAAGTATAACGCATCCGGCAACGTCGAGTGGCGACACTACCTCGGAGGTGTAAACGCCGATACGGCCAAAGCCTGTACGGTCACGCCCGACGGTTACGTCTATGTGACCGGAGAGACTCGTTCGCCGGGTTGGGCATCGCTCGCATCCGGCACGCCCAGCGCAAGCAATGCCGCCGGCTTCATCGTCAAACTGCGCACGGACGGCACGCATGTCTGGTCCTCTTTTCTGAATGGCAGCGCGGACGACGCGGTCAACGCCATCCGGATAGACACCTCAACCGCCTCGCTGTTCCTCGGCGGCGTTACAGCCTCTTCTGATTTTCTCTCCGGCTCCACGCGCCTCAATCCCTTCGGGGGAAGCACGGATGGCTTTATCCTGAAACTGACCGACACCAATACCGCATTCCATACCGACTGGTGCCGTTTCACAGGCGGTACTGCCGCAGATCAGGTCTCCGCGCTGGCCCTGATGGCCGACGGGCGGCTCGCGGCGGGCGGCTCCACCGGCGCGGGCACGTGGCTCACACAAACTTTAGGCGGTACTTTCCACGGCGTCCAAGACGGATTCGTCACGCTTCTGACCACCAACGGCGCGGTCTCTTGGTCCGCTTATGTCGGAGGAACAAACGCGGATCAGGTTTTTGCGCTCGCGGCCGCGCCGGACACCCTCTTCACCGTAGGCAAAACCTTCTCTCCCGATTGGGTCGGCGGCGGTTTCTGGGACACGTGGACGAAAGACGAGGATCTCAATGACGTTGTCGATTACGTAAACCCGTTTGGCTTTATTGTCAAATGGGAACCCGGCGCGCCCATCCCTCCGAGCGTCACATCCCAACCGGCTGACCTCAGTGTGCAGGAGGGATCGCAGGCCACCTTCCGAGTCACCGCGACCGGCACCGCCCCGCTCACCTACCGCTGGCTCCGGAATAGCGTTCCCGTCACCGGCCTCACCTCCAACAGCTACAGTTTCATCGGTGCCCTCACCAACAACGGCGACATCTACAGCTGTCTGGTTTCGAATGTGGCAGGCACGGTTATCAGCAGCAACGCCACGCTCACCGTCACAGCCAAACCTAAAGGATCGCTGACCGTCACCCTCGCGCCGGCCGCAGTCCTTACTCTGGGCGCGGCCTGGAGCATCGACGACGGCACCACGTGGCTCGCCAGCGGCATCACCACCAACCTCTCCGAGGGGACTTACACCGTAACCTTCAAGCCGGTCGAGGCCTATGCCGCACCCGCCACGCTATCGAGCGTTACGGTCACTTCGGGGCAAGCCGCGACGCGTTCTGTTAGCTACACCTACATGTTGGCCGGGCGGGTCATCAGCGGCACCAATATCACCGTCATCGTCCGCCCTCCCGCAGGCACCAGTTTCTGGGGCCTGATCGAGACCCTGCCGAACGGGCTGACGCCCACGGCTTCCGGCGATGCCCAATGGGCCGCCCCCAGTCTTACCTATTCCGGCAGCGGTACGGCCACGGGCACGTTTAGCTACGTGGTGTCCGGAGAACCCAATGTGTACACCGTTTCCGGTACCGTTTTCTTTTTCCCGTCCAACATCACCACAAACGTTCTCGGCGACAGCACCGTGACGATCCCCGGCCCAACCCCGCCGGCCGAAACTCCGCCGCTACCCGACATCTTGGCCTTCCTTCCCTCGGCAACCCCCAATATCTTCACGCTGACGTTCACGTCGATCGTGGCGCAAGCATACGTGATTCTCACCAACGCTTCACCCGCCGGCACCAACGGCTGGTCCGCCTGCCTGCCGGTGACGGGCGACGGAGCCACCACCCGGCGCGAGGTTCCTGCCACCGGACCGCATCTGTTTTATCGCGTCCGTCTTGTCGATTAAGCCGGTTCGTCAGGCGCCCCAAAAAGCCGCCCGTCCCCAGAAGACGGGACAAAAAACATGCTTTTCCTTCCGACTTCCGATCGCCGCGGCAAAAAGGATTCTTGAACCCCGTATCCGCAATGTGTACCTTTATCATCAAATCGCTTTTACCCCCATCATGAATGTCACCCTGCCAGATATCTGTACCGCTGAACATGTCGCCGAGTTTTGGCGCACCCGCTTGCCTGAGGTGACACGCCTGACTCATGAGGACGCCATGCTGTTGGATGCCGACCGCGTCACCACCTGTGACGGCGCGGGTGAGGCGCTGATCGTGGAATTATACCGGTGCTCGGCGCGGCAGGGCTTCGCCATCACTTGCCAAGACGGACAACGGATTGTGGCGCGCACCTTGTCGTTGTTCCAGATCGAACGTTTCACCGATGACCTCGAAGCTGCGAATCCGCAGCGAAACACGAACACCTCTGTGCAACTCGGTATGGCGACGCTCCGCATTTGGAAAGACATTTGCGAACAAATGGCCTTTCTCGGAGAATTGACCGTCTCGGCGCTCGCCCTGCTGATACGTCCGGGACGCCTGCGCCTGCGCGACACGATGCTGCATTTCGAACGAGCCGGCATCGATGCGCTTCCCATCACCTTGCTGATCGGGTTTCTGCTCGGATTGATCCTCGCCTTCATGTCGGCCACATCCTTCCGTCAGTTCGGCGTAGAAGTGTATGTCGCGGATCTGATTGCCATCGGCCTTTTCCGCGAGCTGGGACCGTTGATCACCGCCATCATTCTGGCGGGACGCTCGGGTTCCGCCTTTGCGGCCGAGATCGGCACCATGAAAGTGAACGAGGAAATCGATGCGCTGGTCACTCTCGGCCTGCCGCCGGTGGTTTTTCTTGCATTACCGCGCGTCATCGCCGCCACGCTGGTTATGCCGATCCTGTCCATTTTCGCGATCATCGCCGGCTTGATCGGCGGAGTCGTCGTCATCACGTCCATCGGCGTGCCCGCCACCACCTATTGGCAGCATGTCATCAACGCCACCACATTGAGCAATATCCTGCTCGGACTGCTGAAATCCGGAGTATTCGGATTGCTGGTGGGCATGGTGGGCTGCTCGCACGGAATGCAAACCGGGCGCACCGCCGATGCGGTTGGCCGCGCGGCGACCGCAGCCGTCGTGGGCAGTCTGATCCTGATCACGATTTTTGACGGTATTTTCGCCGTCCTGTTCTACTTGCTGGAAATCTGAACCATGTCCGAAGAAACAGTCATCTCCGTAGAAAACGTGGATGCCGGCTATGACAACAGCGCGGTGCTTAAAGACGTCTCCTTCACGGTGCGCCGCGGCGAGGTGTTCGCGATTCTCGGCGGTTCCGGTTGCGGTAAAAGCACGCTGCTGAAACACATGGTCGGCCTGACGCCGCCGCTCAAGGGGGAAATCCGGCTGATGGGCGACCGCATTTTCGGAGGCTCTGACGAGGAGCGTGAACATGCGTTGCGGCACTTCGGCGTCACCTATCAAAGCGGCGCGCTCTTTGGCTCGATGACCCTGCTGGAGAATGTCTGTCTGCCGCTGGAGTCCTTTACCGACCTGCCGCGCGAGGCGCGCACCCTCGTGGCGGAAATGAAGCTTGAACTGGTCGGCCTCAAGGACTACGCCGACTGTTTTCCTTCCGATATCAGCGGCGGCATGAAAAAACGCGCGGCGATCGCCAGGGCCATGGCGCTCGATCCCGCCCTTCTGTTTCTGGACGAGCCGTCAGCGGGGCTTGACCCCGTGACCTCGGCCGGGTTGGATCGCCTCATTCTGCGGATGCGCGATACGAAAGGGGTTACGGTGGTGATGGTGACGCATGAACTGCCCAGCATCTTCTCCGTGGCAGACCGATGTATCATGCTGAACAAGGCCACGCCGAGCCTCATCGCGGAGGGCACTCCCGTCGGGCTGCGCGACCATTCCACGGATGCTATCGTACACGCCTTTTTCAATCGGGAAGAGAATTAAGAGAGCTGGTTTCTGAGATCTTTTGGAGCCTTTTATGAACGAAAACAAAGCCAATTATGCGAAAATCGGATTCTTTGTCCTCGGCGGCGCGGCGTTGATCCTTCTCGTGATCGGGATCGCCGGCGCCCGCGTCTTTAATAAAAAGGTCGTTTTGGCTGAGACCTACTTCGCCGAATCAGTCACCGGGCTGGATCTCGGATCGCCGGTGAAATACCGCGGCGTACCCGTCGGCGAAGTCAAACGCATCGGTTTTGTCTACAGCGAATACGGCAACCACAAAGATGAACTGCTGACACATGCCAGCGCCCGCCAGGTTCTGGTTGTCATGGCGCTCGATCCCGAAAAATTCGGCCTGATCAACAGTCAAGCGGCCGATACGATCTTAAGCGGCCTTGTCAAGCAAGGCCTGCGCGTCAAGCTCGCGTCTTCCGGCGTTACAGGGTTGTCGTTTCTTGAACTGGACTATTTCTCAGGTAAAGACGGGGAGTCCGCGCTCGCGTCCGCCTGGAAGCCCCACAATCCTTATATTCCGGCCACCGCCAGCACAATGACCAATTTTAAAAAAGCGATCGACGACGTGTTTGTCAAGTTAAGCGCGGTCGATCTGCAAGCCTTGGGGGACGAGCTGATTGCCACTCTTTACCTGTTTCAGAACAAACTCAGCAATATCGATATCCTCGCGCTCAGCACGGAAGCGACGGCCCTTTTGAGCGAACTGCGTTCCACCAACCAATCGCTCAAGAAAATCATTGATGCGCCGGAACTGGAGCGGCTGCCGGCCGACCTGTCCGCGACCGTCGCAAGCGCCCGGCGTTCCGCAGAGGGAATTGAAACGCAAATCAAGCCGCTCGCGGTCTCCATCAGTCAGTTGGCTCTACGCGCCTCAACGCTGGTCGAAGCCTTCAACGGCGTGGTCACCAATAACAGCACGGCCATCGAACAGACGGTCGGATCGCTCAACCAGACCGCGCAGACGCTCAACCGAACCGCGCTTGCTCAACAGGATTCTTTGGCGAAACTGATTCAGAATCTGCGCAGCGCCTCGGAGGGCTTAGACCGCGTCATCAATGACCTCAGCGCGAATCCCGCCGTCCTGCTCTTTGGCCAACCGCCTGAACCGCTCACGGAAAACCGGCAGATGGAATCAGCGGTCACCGATCAGAACAAACGGCGTTCGCAGGAATTAAAAAAAGGAATCCCGCAATGAAAACAGTCTCGCTTCTCATGTTTCTGTCAGCCGTTTTGTTGTGCGGCTGCTTCGGCGGAAAAGCGTCTCAGCAAAAGGCGCTTGCGCAGAAACGAACGTTTGTACCGCTGGCCGAGACCGCGCAGGCCGTGACCCCGTCGCCGGATTTCGCCGCCGTAAAGATCCGTCCGTTCCGCGTCCTCCCGCCTTTCGACGCGCGCACCTTTATCATGTATCGCGCTGAAGGCGAATTCGCGGCGGACTTTTACAACGGTTGGCTGGCGCAACCGCAGGATCTGATCCGCGTGCAGACCACACGTTATCTGGAACAAGCCAAACTCTTCAAGGCGGTGTATGACATCGGCTGCGGCACCATGACCCCCCTGGGCCTCGAAGGCGTGGTCAGCGAACTTTATCTCGATTTCTCCGGCGAGAAACCGGCGGCTGTCGTCACGATGCGCCTTTTGGTGCTGGATGAGCGGGTCCCGTCTTTCAACGTGCTTTTCTCCGAGGAAAAAAGCACCCGCGTCACGTTCGCGCCGACCGGCAAAACCGCCGCGTCACACGCCTTTGGACAAGCGCTCACGCAGACACTTGAGGCGCTGGTCAAGGCACTGGCGAAAGCGCCGTTGCCGAGCAAATAGAGACAGGGCGTTGAACCGTTGTTTGCGGTGAGGCTTCTTATGCGTTATATTTGACCGCAAATACAGAACGTGATCCGGCGGAGAAAAAGGAAAGGTGTTTTTTTCATGTTGCGTTTGGGAGTGAATATCGATCATGTGGCTACGCTGCGGCAAGCGCGGCGCACCGTTTATCCGAGTCTTGTGGAAGCGGCCGCGCTTTGCGAGAAGGCGGGGGCGCACGGCATCACCATCCACCTGCGCGAAGACCGCCGCCACATTCAGGACGCGGACGTCTACGCCTTGCGGAAGTCGCTCACGACGCGGATGAACCTCGAAATGGCGAATAATCCCGATATCATAGCTGTCGCTCTCAGCGTCAAGCCGGATGAGGTTTGCATGGTACCGGAACGTCGGCAGGAATTAACGACGGAAGGCGGGTTGGACGTGGACGGCCAGCGCGCCGAACTCGCCCCAGTCGTGGAATCGCTGCGCCAGGCGGGCATCAGCGTGAGCATGTTCATCGACCCCGATTTGCGTCAGGTAGAGGCGGCGGCGGAAATCGGCGCGCCCTATATTGAGCTGCATACCGGCGCTTATGCCGACCGCGCGCGCGCCGACCGCGAACAGGAACGGGGCCGTCTGATTGCGGCCGCTCGGCGGGCGCACGAACTGGGACTCAAGGTGAATGCGGGACATGGGTTAAGTCTCGACAATTTAGACCCCATTCTCACGATCCCTTACCTGGACACGCTGAACATCGGTCACAGCATCGTTTGCCATGCCCTCTTCGTGGGCCTCGAACAGGCGGTGCGGGAAATGCTGAAAAAGATCAAGGCGTAGAAGTCTGGAATTAGGGGTTACGAGCTGGAAACCTCGAACGGTTTTTTCGGCTCCGCCCTCCTAACTCCTCCTTCTCGCGGAGGAGTTTTATGCCACTGCAGCGCGGCGCATACGGAATCGAATACGATGGGCGTCAAGGCTCGCCGTTCCGCAAGCTCTGGCTAGCGGTCGCCATCGTCCTGCTGGTCACCGCACCCCTTCTTTTTTATCGCGGCTGCGGTAACGCGGAGGAACAGGCCCCGCTGGCCGATGACGGCGTGGGTCAAACCCGTTACCGTATCCCCGAGTTGAAAACCACACGGGAACGCCCGTCACTGTTGAAGCATTTCCTGACTTTCAATCGGAGCAAGAAAGCGGAAACGGACGGTCAGGCCGCTTCGCAGCACGACGCGGCGCCCCGCAGCAGCACCGACAGGAAAAGCACGGAAGGCAAGCCGCTCGCCGTCGGCAAGGCGCAATCTCCCGAAGTCAAAAAACTGTTGGACCAGGCAACCGCGTATGAGACGGCCGACGATAGCGTGAATGCACGGCTTATCCTGCAGCAGGTCTTGCTGCGCCGGGACGCGGAAGACGTGCGGGCCTTTGCAGAACGTAAGATCGGCAGTCTGAACACAGCCATGGTGTTTGGAAACCGCCCCATGCCGGAAAAAACAAAGTATCGGATCGCGGCCGGCGACCTTATCGGCAAACTTGCCAAGCGCTATGGCTGCACGCAAGAGTATTTGCTCAAAGCCAACGGTATCGATAAACCGGCGTTGCTGCGCATCGGACGCGAAATCTGGGTCTTGCAGGCCCCGGTGTTCGAACTGACCGTTTTCAAGCGCGCCGGCAGTGCCGTACTGACACTCAATGGTCAGTTCTTCAAACGATATGAGCTGGGTCTCGGCCATCCGTCGAGCGTGCCGTCCGGCACCTACACGATACGAAGCAAAATCGCGAACCCCACCTATCGTTTGCAGGACGGAACATCCGTCGGAGCCGGAAACCCGCAAAACGTTTTGGGCTCGCG
>CAZTDL010000022.1:0-16349 GCA_964612775.1 uncultured Lentisphaeraceae bacterium | reverse complement strand
CACACCCACCCCTGTCAAACCGACACGCACAGGTCAGTGAAACGGGGATAAGCCCTTCTGATGCCGCGCTTCTGAACACCCTGACGTAAACCTCGATTCCATAAACCCTCTCTTGCACCGGACTTGTCTGTACGCTACACTCACACCATGTACGTCATCAGTACCGATCCGCATTCGCAAAAAGCCGGAGTGAGCCGATGAATCCTCTTCTGCCCGCCCTCTTCCCCGTTATTCTTCTGCTGCCGTGTGTGTCGCGTGCGGAGACCCCGGCCGAACAGCTCCTGCAGGCGACTTTCAAGGTGTTCAATTCCGCCTCTACCGGCACCGGTTTTTTGATACAGGATCCCGCGCCGGAGGCAACGAAAACCAATGTGCTCCTCGTATCGGCGCGACACACCTTCCGGAAAGCCAAAGGCGACTATGTTTTATTGGTTTGCCGCAGGAAAGACGCCCAAGGCGAATGGCAGCGCTATGACCACAAGATCATGATCCGCAACGGCACCAACGCGCTCTGGACCTGTCATCCTTCGCAGGATGTTGCGGTCATCCGCTGCACGTTGCCGCAGCAGGCGATTTTCGCGTCTCTGCCGCTCAAGGCGCTTGCGGATGTTGCCTCGGCAACAAATGCCGGCATTACGGTCGGCAGCCGCTTCTTCTTCTGCGGGTTTCCCCATCGGACCGAAGCCAACCAAGCGGGGTTCCCGCTTCTTCGCGAGGGAATGGTCAGCGGTTATCCGCTTTTTCCGGTTCAAAAGTATCCTTCCGTCCTGTTCAGCGCCCCCACGTTTGCCGGCGACAGCGGCGCGCCCGTGGCACTTTTGGACACGGACCGTCCCACACCCTTGGTCATCGGGTTGGTCATCACGTGCACGCAGCAGAACGACAAGCTGAAATCCGAGGAATGGGACGTGACGTTCAAACGCGATATGAATCTGGGCTCGTTCCTCCACGCGGTTTTCATCCGCGAAACCATCGCACGACTCAAATAACGCATTTCCCCGCTCCCGTTTATGATCACTGCGGCCATACTCATCGCCCTCTGGCTTACTTTAAACCTGATTCACGGGATCTGGGTGGGAAGCCGTCGCCTCCTCTGGGAAAAACACATTCATCGCGCGGCAAACGGCCTGCTGCCCGACGCCGACGCCTACCGGATCGGGAACGGCCCGATCGCCCTGCTCTTCATTCACGGTTTTGCGGATACCCCCTGTATCTGGCGACGCATCACCCAACACCTTGCGGCAAAAGAATCCTTCACATGCCGCGCCATGTGCCTGCCCGGCAGCGCCGAACCCGCTCATTTTGCCAAGCGCCAGTCTCTTATGCGCTGGCGAACAGGTATCGCCGATGAAATCGTTCGCCTGCATGAAACCCATGCGCACGTGTGGCTCGTCGGCCATTCCATGGGCGGCGCGCTGGCCTTGGACGCGGCGAGACGCAACCCTGAAATGGTCGATGGCGTAATCGCGCTGGCCCCTATGATCGACGTTTCGCGCAAACGCTGTCCGCTTCTGCCGGCCCGCTTCTGGTTCAGACTGGCCCGTATCGCGCTCAGTCTCTCCCCCACGTTCGAATCCTGTTTCTCGGCCGAGGGCGCCGCCGTCGATGATCCGACCTTCACCTATACGCGCGACCGCTTCATTCCCTTCCCGGTTTACGGCGGGCTTTTCGCATTAATTGACGCCAACCGCAATCAGGCGGCGCGATTCAATCGACCGCTCTTCCTGGTCACGTCCGGACGCGATTCGGTGGTGGATTCCTCCGCCGCCCTGCGTTGGGGCAAAGCCTGCAAAATCCCAAAAGAGATCCGCGAATGGCCGGACGTGGACCATGTGATTCCGCTCGAGATCGGCTGGCAAAAACTGTTCGACGACGTCGCCGCCTTCGTTCTCAAGCACTCGTCTTCCCCTTTGAACGGCGACGGTTAAGCGCGCTACTTCGTCATGCCGCTGGCAAACTCCAAGGCGAGCAGGCTGTATGAGGTGACGAGCACAGGATCGTTTTCCCACCAGCGATTGTTTTCGTTGATCCAAGAGCCGTCCGGCCTCTGGAGTCCGATTACTTTTCTGATCAGCGCTTCTCGCCAAGCGAGGGAGCCGCCCCCTTCTTGCGGAATCGCATCCACCTGAGCCGCCGAAAGGGCGCGCGTCAGAATATTATAGTAAAAATAAAGACCTTGGCCACCCTGGCCCGGATTTTCATCCAGCGTCCAATGCTTCGTGCAATAGTCAAGCGCCGAGATCACGCGCGGATCGTTTCGCGTCAGCTGGGTATGCATCATGGAAAGTAAGCCGACATACGTGATCGAGCCGTAAGAACGCAACTGCGGACGCCCCTGCGCGCCCGTCATGCCGGCGGGACGCGGGCCCCCCGTTCCGCCGCGTTTTTCGCCCGCCGGACCTTTGAGGTTACCGCCGGGAGCAAACGACTTGGTATACAGGAAACCGCCCTTATCCTCGCCGTCTTTCTGCTGCATGTTTTCCACATATTTGAGCGCGGCGTCCCAGTTGAGATCCGCCCTCTTTTCACCCGCCGGACGCAGATCCTCGACAGCCTGCGTGCGGCGCATGGCATCGATCGTAATACCCGTATTGGTCAAATCCGTGTGACGGCGGCCGCCGCGATCATAACCGAAGCCGCCCGCGTGCTCGTCATCGCCCGTGAGCTGGGTAGACGCCGTGTAGTCGCGGGCTTTTTGAATCGCACGGATGACATCTTTGCGCCCCGTGGCGTCCAACCCCATCATGCAGATCGAAGTGTTGTAATTCCCCCGCCCCGCGCCGCCGCGCTCTGGATTGGGCGTATAAATGCCGCCGTCCGGCTGGGCCTTAGAAAGGATGTACGCCACCGCCTTATCGACTTGGCCCGTATAGTGTGCGGCTCCCGCGCCGGCAATAGCCCACAGCGGCAACGCCGTCATCGCCGGATTTTTCTCATCGGACCAATAACCTTCCGCTTTTTGATTCGCCGCCAACCAGGCCAGACCCTTTGAGACCGCAGCCTGAGCTTCTTTCTGAAGTGCCTCCGAAAGAATGGGTTGCGCCGCCTGAGCCGTCAGGATAACCATACTTGTTAAACTAACCAAAAGAAATTGTTTTTTCATCTGTCACCTCTTTCGCTATAAACGTTGTCTTTGACTGACCGGTTCATCCCTTTTTAAGGGCGATGAACCGCAAACCGTTATAGTACGTTTATTATCAGTATACACAATCAGACTCAGTCTGCATAATCGTCTCTAAGTTAGGTAAAAACGATGGCGACAGAACAATCGAAGGCGTTGGAAGTCAAAAATCTCGGTAAGGGGTTTGGCGAGGAAGCAAACCGCGTGACCGTACTGGACGGTGTGAATCTGGAACTGAATCATGGCGTGTTCGATGCGGTGATGGGACCGAGCGGCTCAGGGAAAAGCACGCTGTTGCACCTTTTGGCGGGACTCCTCACGGCGGATACCGGAGATATCCGGGTTGGCGGCGTATCGATCACGTCGATGAACGACAATGAAGTGACCTGTTTCCGCCGTCGCCGCATCGGCCTGAGCTTCCAAGACTTCAACCTGATTCCGACGCTGACCGCCGAGGAAAACATCGCCCTGCCTTTGCTATTAGACCGCAAGGCCCCCGATGCGAAGGAGATCGACGCGTTGTTGGCCAAACTGGGACTGACCCATCGCCGGTCGCACGTGCCCCTCAAGCTGAGCGGCGGCGAGCGGCAGCGCGTGGCGATCGCCCGCGCCCTCGTGACCAAGCCGGACATTGTTTTGGCAGATGAGCCGACAGGCAATCTCGATTCGCCCGCAGGCCGCGCCTTTTGCGAACTGCTCCGCAAAATGAACGAGGAGGAAGGCTGCACAATCCTGATGGTGAGCCATGACCCGGTGGTGGCGGCGGCGGCGAAGCGCGTCCACCTCCTTAGCGATGGCCGCTTTGTCGATTGCTTCGACACCAACCATGATGCGGCGCGGGTATCCAGCCGTTATCTTGAAACGATGAACCGATAGCATATGGGGCGCGAACCGACTTGCGGCGACGCGAATCGACCCGGGCCGGTTTACGTTGACGCAGGTTGATGAGGATCGAAGTCTTATGATCGTCAAATTGGTTTTAAAGAGTCTGCAACACGACAAAATGCGGTTTGCAACAGCCACCTTCGGGGTCGCCGCGGCCACGGGTCTGATGGTTTGGTCGCTTGGCTTGACCATGACCTCGATGGGACAAAGCCGGGAAAAGGTTCGACGCATGACCGCTCCCTACGCCTGCTGGGTCTCGACCGGTCAGGTCGGCGTAAAAATGGATCGCCAAGCCATGGGCGCGATGATGCGGCCTTCACGCGAACAGATGATGGCCGGGATCCCGCCCGATGTGGTCACGGCTATTCAAGCGCTGCCGAGTGTCGCGGATACGCTCTCGTGCAAGGTTATCCGCACCACGCTGGATTTTCGACCTGACGGAAGGGTGATGCAAGGGCCGCCGCTGATGGCCTCCTTGATGCTGGCTTCGACCGCAGGATGCCCTTACGCCGAGGCGAAGGTCACCGGTACCTGGCCCGATCCGGCCGACGAAGAGCCCTCGGTAGCCATCTGCACGGCCGTCTTTGCGCGGCGTCGATTACCGCCGCCGCCGCTCGGTTCGCCGCTGGTGATGATCACGCCATACTGGACCGTCACGGCAAAAATCAGCGCGATCATCGCATTCAAAGAGACCGTCAACGGTTTTCCGACCGCATTTGCCTCCCTCGGCGCGATGAAACAGGCCTCCGGCGGAATATTCGACCCACGGCCGAACCTGTTGCTATGCAAATTGCGCGGGGACGCTGACGCGAAAGCGGTCAAGGCCATCGTTGAAAAGAGCGCATCACAGGCTGGCACGCCCAGCAGGGATGTATCCTTGAAACGCCCTCAAGCTCAGGAATCGCCGAGTCTTCAGCCGGTCCGCAGTCCCGCTTCGTCCCCTCTGACAGCCGTTGAGCGCCGCGAGATCGAATCGCAGTACGTCAGTGATCAGTTACAGAATTTCAAGCGCCAGGCCCCTCTGCTGCTGACCTTGTCGATCCTGACCGCGCTTTGCATGTTGGTCAATGCGCTGACGGTGGGGGTTGAGCAGAAACTCCGCATACTGGCACTGCTCCGCGCGGCAGGCATGACGGTTCGGCAGGTGGCGCATGTGGTTATGTTGGAAGGCTTGGTCATCGCCATCAGCGGCTGGATCGTGGGTTTACTCGGCGGCTGCGCGATTTTAACCCTTTTCGTGAATCGCACAGCGGACGCTTTTCCTGAAGGTGTCTTTCTGGGATGGACAACCCCCGTATGTTCGGCCGTCGGCGTCGCGGTGATTACGGCGGTGAGCCTGCATTGGCCCTGCCGCCGCGCCATGCGCATCCGGCCGCTGGATGTTCTGGTCGAAGATCAAGAAGCCGATTCGTCCTCGCGGTGGGCAACCCGCCGGTCTCCGCTGCTGGGATTCATTCTGCTCTTTCCGATGTTGGCCTTCGCACTGCCAATGCCCATCTCGGCCATGACCCGCAGCGTGCTGTTGCTCACGGTCGGCATGCCGCTGCATTTTTTCGGCCTGTTTTTGTTCCTGCCGTTCTTCGTCCGTTTCGTCGAGCGGTTGACCGGACCGGCTTTCAGTGCGGCGCTGGGGCTTGACCCCAAACTGCTGCATCGTCGGATCAGCCGTCATTTCTCGCGCACGGCGGGTATGGTGATCACGCTGGCAGTCGGGCTCGGTTCCTTTTCCGCAATTCACATTTGGGGGTCTTCCATGATGGCTCCCTTCATCCCGAGCCAAGAATTCCCCGATGTCATCGTATCGCTGCTGCCCAACGGTGTCGCCAAAGACGCGGCGGAAAAAGTGTCTAAACTGGAAGGCGTGGACCGCGGACGCTGCCTGAATATTGAGGCTGCCCAATTCTTCCTGCCGGACACGTTCACGACGCAAGTGATGCGCGTTTCAGGAAAAGTACCACTCAGCCCCAACGTTTTACTGATGGGTACCGACCCTCAAGAGACTTTCGGCGGAACACATCCTCTGGCACCCTTCATTTTCACCGCAGGCGATCGTCTGTCGGCGGCGGATGCGCTCGCAAAAGGCGGGGCATGCGTCATCACCAAAATGTTTTCTCGCGAAACCGGCCTCACCCTTGACGATAACCTCAGCGTCATTAAACGCCCCGCGATGCGGAAAGGACGGGGCGGACTTGGCGGTGGGTTCCCGAACCGTCCGCCAAGCCAACGTTCCGTCGAAGGGCGGGAGTCTCGGGGAGACCCCTCCGCCGACAAATCAGAAAACGCCCAACCGCCCCAGACAGAAACCTTCAAAATCGTGGGCATAACGGATCTGAACTGGCATTTGGTCACCTCTCGCGCACAGTTGCGAGGACAGAACAGCATGCCGGGCAGCACGATGGGCCCGGTCTTTGTAAGCGAGTCGGATGCGCGCCGCCTCAGCGGCAACGCGGAAACGACCAAATTCCTCTGGCTGAATCTGAGCAAGGAATACAGGAAGAAAGGGGCTTTACCCGCAGAGCAGCTTTTAGAGGCTGAAATCCGCAAAGCGATTCACATTGATGATGAGAACACCGTGCGGGTACACCACCGCGACGAAATCGCAGATGGGACCATCGCCCATGGGACGGATTTGATCGGCGACATGGCGCGCGTTCCATTCTGGTCGTTGATTGTCCTCTCAAGCGGCATCATCACCTTACTGATCGCATCGTTTCAGGCGTCCGCCAAAGAGATCGCCGTCATGCGCGCGATCGGCATGACGCGCGGTCAGTTAGGGCGGCTGCTGTTAGGCGAAGCTTTGATGACCGGCATCTGCGGAATTATGCTCAGCCTCCTTTCGGGATTCTGTATCGGCTGGACCTTCACCGGATGGACGCGGGCGTGGATGATGTTTGGCGGCCTGCCGATTTCGCTCAGCATTCCTTGGCTGACGCTCCTAAAAGGGATCTGTTTCGCCTTTATCCTGTGCGTGCTCATGGCGGCATTGCCGATCATTTGGCTCGTACACAAACAAGACGAGAATGGCGGTCTGACCGTGATATGAAACACGTCCGTTGCGACAGTCTCCGCGCCGCCCGATGGCTTTATGCCCGACGCGGAAAGAAAGATTTTCTCTCTTGGGCAACGGTTCCTTCTCTTGATTAGGCACAGATTCAGACACCCTCCACGGACGCGGTCCCATGCGCCCGCCCGGGCTGCTCCGAAACGGCACGAATCGCTCAGGCCGTGCTGGACAACGCGACCCGAAAAGCGCAAGATACGCGCCTTTATTTTTCGGAGCAATGAAAGATGCCTGCGATTTCATTATTTTCCCCGGCACAACTTCTTGGTTACGTGGCGTTGATTTTTGGCGTGGCGGCGTTCCTGCAGAAGCAGGACTATCGCTTAAAAGCGTTAAGCGCCATAGAAAGCATCGTGTACGTGGCCCACTTCTTTCTGCTGGGAAATTATCCCGCATCCGGCAGCGCATTGGTCTCCACACTCCGCAACTTAACAGCGCTCAGATCCCGCTCGCCCTGGTGGATCGCCTTCTTCATGATCCTGATCCTTGGTGTCGGCGCCTCATTCACGAAAAGCATGGCCGGATGGTTGCCTGTTGTGGCCTCCGGTCTAGCCACAGTGGCCATTTTTCGGCTGAACGGAATCGCGATGCGACTGGCATTGCTGGTCTGCACCCTCTTATGGTTCGTCAATAATATCCTGAGCGGATCGATCGGCGGCACCGTATTAGAGGCGATTATCGCCATCACGAACATGACTACCATCTACCGCTTGGTGACAGAACAGATGCGGGGACATCACGCGAAACATATCTTAGACACGGCCCCGCAGACGATCCCCGTTCAACCCTAACCCGGGATTTGTTCCGACCGCCCGATTGAATTGAAACGGCCCCCGAGAAGGCCGTTCTTCAAATTCTCAGAACTTCGCTTGAAGCGCGACTTCAAACGTGCGCGGATCGCCGGGGAAACATTGATAGCAATGCCGGTTGGACTCAATGTACTGTTCGTCAAAGATGTTTTTGACAGCCAGCGACAACGTCACATTCTTGGGGCCGCCGAACTTGCGCAGGGGAATATCGGTCGAACAGTCGAACACATGCGAATCGTCGATGTAATAATCTTCTCCAATATAGCTACCCGTCATCGTTTCCATATATTTGTGACGATAGCGGTATCCGAAACCAAGAACGATGTCGTCAAGCGGTCCGTGGACAATTCGGTAAGAGGTCGACAATGTGACGGCGTGCGGCGGATAGCGGTCGAATTCTTTATTCTTTGTCTTGTCTTCATATTCGGTGTATGAATACGACGCGAAAACGGACCAATTGTCCATGATATTACCTGTGAGCGTCCATTCAACGCCCTGCGATTCGTTTTCGCCTTCTTCCGTGTAGCGGGTTCTGTCTGTTGCGAGGGCGATTGGCGTGTGGTCCTGTTGAATATCGAACACGGAAACCGATAACCAGAGCGTATCGACCGGCGCGATTCGAAGTCCTGTCTCGTATTGTGTGGCTTCCCAAGCGGACGTCAGCTCTTGGTTGTTGATATCGTTATAGCCAAAGTTTGGAGCTTCCGTATAAGAAACATTCCCGAAGAAAACAAGCCAGTCCGTTGGCAGAAATGAAAGTCCGCCGCGCGGGCTGAGATTGTCACTTGAATTCCCTTGGTTGCTTTCGTGGTGGTCGAAACGGCCGCCACCCAATACTCGAAATTTCCACCACGAAGCATAGTCCTGCGCGAGGAAACCGGATTTATCGAGTTGGGTATTCTGATAGTTTCTGGTAACCCAAGCGTGCGTGGCATCGGGCGTTGCGACCGATTCGAAATAACTCCTTCCTTGCATGGCCTTGCGAGAAAAATCGCCTTGAAAAACGGTTTGATGTTCGACCGGACCCGTCATGTAGTTGGCCGTCGCCCGCTCATAGACGTTGTAGCGTCGATAAAGCATATCGCCCTCTTGGTGGTCGTAGGGTTTTGCCAGAGGCAAAGGGAGAAGCGTTCCTGTCGTCGTATCCGCATAGCCGCTGGATCCTAAGTGTTCGAACTCCACATCCGCTTGGGCAACCCCGGCCCCCGTTCGGAACGTCCAAACCTTGCTTGCATCCCATTCCACGTAAGCTTCGATGGTATGCCCTTTATATATGTCGCGCATGTCGGAATCCGAAATGTCGGAGTCCCACGAATAGCCGGCGTAGGGTTTGCCCTTGTAGACCGGAATACCTTGATAGCCCGGCTGGTCCGTGTATTGGAATGTCAGATTAATGCCGATGCGCAGGTCGTCACGCACATCCCACAGCAGGGATGGCGCAATGAAAAACGATTCGCGCCAACGATAGTTTCCGGGAAGCCAAAAAGGCTTGTTGTAATCGATATGGCCAGGCAGACGTACGGTCAATTTGTCTTCGACCACACGCTCGTTAACATCGAAACCGAGTTGATAGCGTTGCGCGTCCTTACCGAACGAAGAGCGTGTATTCACATTCATGAAATCAGCCTCCGGACGCGGTTGCTTAAGCACCAGATTGACAGATCCGCCGGCACCGTAAGGACCCAGTGTGGAACTTGCACCGCCGATCGTTGAACCGACGGGACCTTTCACGATTTCAATGCGCTCAAAAGCGGTCGGATCCATAAACGTTCCCATGGGACCGGCCAATCCTAACGTACCGTTCAACATGGCATCGCTCCCCGACATGCCGCGGATCGTATACTGTCCGGAGGTGCGATCCACCATGGACTTTCCTCCCGTATAAATACCCGCCTCATATCGCAACATATCGTGCAGATCGATGGGATTCATTTCGTCGATAAAATCCTCCGTCAGCACATCGACTGTCTGCGGCAACTCTTCCGGCTTGGCATCGACCAGGATAGCGGTCGAGACCGTCTCGGCGCGGTATTTCGAAATGGGGGTCCCTTCGACCACAATCGTTCCAAGATCGACGGGGGGAAGATTGGTTTGCGCACAAATCGGCGCAACGCATAAAACAACCAGGCAGGATACGGTATGACGCTTCATCGTCTCTCCAAAAAGGGGTTCTTTGGTCGTTTAAACGGTCGGACGTGGTCATCCGTTCATTCGGTTTAAAAAAAGAGGGCCTGCATCATGTCCCGGGATATGGTAATTTAAAAGAAACATGGCGGTGATCCTCACAGTCGAACGCAAGACGGCCAAGGCACGAGTCTTCCTAGCCTTGATTTATGCGATCTTATCGCTCGGCGGCATCACAATGGTGTGGCCTTTTCTGGTGATGTTCGCGTCTTCTCTGACAGGGCCCTACGATTATTACCGGTTTTCTCCCGTGATTCGTGCGCTATGGGACCGCCCCGACCGTTTTATGCGTTACGTGGCCACGTGTTACCCGAATTTCCCCTCTGAGGTCTATCCGAACGCACCGGCACACTGGGGCAGCTGGATGATCGTGTCGCGCGACCGCCAAGGGTGCCGCGATTTCGTGACCGCGCATTTAAAGGGGTTAGACGACCCGCAGACATTGGCACGCTGGCATCAGATGGCCGCAGATTACGCGACTTTCAACCGGAGCTACGACATCCGCAACAGTGTCTGTTATTTCGACGCAAGGGATGTGTCAAGGTTCGTGCGTGACCATTTTCAAGCCAAAGTCCGCGCCGATGACCCGAAGGCGTATGCCGCCATGTCTCCCGTGAAACGACGGCAGGCGGCGCTCGAACGCCTCAATCGCGAATGGCTTATCCGCTACGGCACCTTCTTCGGCATCCGGATGATGGCCCAACAGCGCGCGCCCCTCCACCACGCGGGATGGGATTATCCCGCCGACGACCCCAAAATGGAGCTCTACCAAGCGTTTAAACAGATGTACCGCGATCACGCAAACGCCCCCATGTCCCGTACCGTCCCGTACGAATCGCGCGCGCTCTGGTTAAACTACCTCAAGCGTTCGGATGTTCAGGCACGATTGGGGGTTCCCCAAGGGCACGCTCTTACGCCGCGATTTTTCGCACGCCTTTTTGGCGAACAAGCATCCGGTCATCATGATGACGCATCCTTCGAAAACATCCCGTTCCCTCTGCCTCAGAACGCGCCCGCCGTTTTGCGCGGGGAATGGGACACGTTCATTCGCCAAGCCTATCCGCGTCGGCTGTTGCGCATTCAGGTAACACCCGCGCTCGAACGCGCCTATCGGGCATATGTGCAGCACACCTGCAAAACGGTCAAGGGTTACGAACAGTTAACGGGGCAGCGAATTGCAGCCTTTGACGAGATCCGGCTTCCGGAATACGAAAACAGCACGCTTTGGCGCAACTTCATACCTTCGGTACCTCTCACGCATCTGTCCGTTCATAGCGCAGAAGGGGCGTGGCAGACATTCCTCTTGGGCAAATACGGTTCGGTGTCGAACCTCAACGCGACTTATGGGTGGACGCTTTCGCGGATTGAAGAAGCCCGGTTTCCCCTGCGCGAGGCAATGGCGATAACCTTCGCGCAACGCGGATGGCGAGATTTCTTTTCGGGTATGGCCGCCAATTACCGGACGGTCGGCGAATTTCTTTTTCTGCGTGGACAGGCTTTTGGAAACACGGTTTTTCTAGTCCTTCTTTCCGTTTTGGCCACACTCACCGTCAATCCCTTGGCGGCCTATGCGCTGTCGCGTTTCGGTTTACGGTCAGCCGAAAAAATTCTTCTCTTCCTTCTGGCGACGATGGCCTTCCCGGCGGCGGTAACCGCCATTCCCGGCTTCCTGCTGATCCGAGATCTGGGCTTATTGAACACGTTTGCGGCCTTGGTGTTGCCGACCTTGGCGAGCGGCATGTCGATCTTCATTCTCAAAGGTTTTTTTGACGGTCTGCCGCGCGAGTTATATGAGGCGGCGGCGATCGACGGCGCGAAAGAGTGGCAGATCTTTCTGAAGATCACCCTGCCGATGACAACTCCGATTCTTGCGGTCAACGCGCTGAACGCGTTCGTCTGTTCCTACAACAGTTGGGAATGGGCATTGCTGGTCTGCCAGAAGCAGAGCCATTGGACCTTAGCGGTTTGGATGTATCAGATGAGTCAGCAGCTTAGCGACCAGCCGTGGGCCGTGATGGCGGGTTTTGTTCTTGTCTCGATTCCCACGGCCATCGTTTTCATTGCCTGCCAGAAAATCATTTTGCGCGGCATTGTTCTGCCGAGCATGAAGTAGCCGCACAATTCGGTCGCCGTTCCGAATGGAAAACGGAGCCGCTTCCCGTGTCGAGAAGATCCGCGCAGTCTGTTTCAACCAGATGGCGGCACCCGTCTGCGTTCGAATAACACGCGGTGAACACACCGTCCCTTTAAGCCGGAAAATAATCCCCGCATGATCGTTTACCGTCCAGCGCGCGTTTTCCCTCTTTTCGGGGCTTCTCACACTTTCGAAAGTGTGAGAAGCCCCAACTTCTTTCCCGAGTGATATTCATAAATGCTTTTTTTGCATTTGCACCATAGCGCATGACGTTGAAAACAAGCGCTTTTATTAAAGGATGATTGCTCGTTAAGCGCATCTTTTTTCGGGCATTCGAACGCGATACCGGCCTTTTCTGTTGACGTCACTATGGACGTGATTTATGTTTATCACACTTTCGAAAGTGTGATATGAACGATTATCATCCTACCGTTTGGCGAACATGCCGCGTTTTGGCAAACACGCATCGTCTTGCGGGCCTCAAGGCGGTCCTGCAACATCCGGGCGAATGCGTTGGCGAAATCGCAACCCGTATCGGTGCCGAAATGATTCAAACGAGCATGGGCCTCCGCATGCTGCAAGCACGCGGCCTGCTTTCTGCCCAGCGCGATAGCCGATGGGTACGTTACTATCCCGACCCCGACCCTCTGGTTCCTGACGCGGCCCCGATCCTCCGAGGTTTCCGTCGCGCATTTCTGCATGACAGACTGTCTTCTAAGCAACTTGTACACGGTCTGACGGCTTTTACTCATCCCCGACGATTACTTGTTCTTCGGTATCTTCAGAAACAACACGCCGTCATGTTTGAGGTTCTTGCGGTCAAATGCAAAATCAGCCCCCCAGCGCTTTACCGTCATATGAAGAAGCTTCACGCGCGAGGATTGGTTACTATGCGAGAGGGTCGCTGGATGCTGTGTCGGACGCAAAAGCCTTTGATCAAAATTTTCCTGACGTTAATTGCCCATGGTCCCGAAGCATAAGCGACAGACTCGAACCTTGAAAAAAGGAGGTTTGCGTTGAAGAATTCATCTTTGATTTTAGCTCTTGACCAAGGCACAACCAGTTCGAGAGCGATTCTTTTCGATTCCTCTTTACGAATCATTTCTGTTTCGCAGCAGGAGTTTGCGCAACTCTACCCCCGCCCGGGCTGGGTCGAACATGATCCCCAAGTCATTTGGCAATCCCAGCGAAACGTTATGCGCGAGGCGCTGACTCGCGCTGGGTGCACGCCTGCCGCCGTGGCCGCGATCGCACTCGCGAACCAGCGCGAGACCGTCGTGGTCTGGAACCGCCACACCGGACAGCCCGTCTACAACGCGATCGTCTGGCAATGTCGACGCACCGCCGATTTCTGCGCAGAACTCAAGCGGAACGGGATGGAGCCGCTCGTCCGCGACAAGACGGGCCTTGTATTAGACGCTTATTTTTCCGCATCCAAAATCCGTTGGATTCTGAACCACGTCGACGGTGCCCGAGCGGCCGCCCGGCGCGGCGATCTGCTCTTCGGCACGATCGACTCCTGGCTGATATGGAAGCTTTCCCGGGGCACCACGCATACGACCGATTTCACAAATGCCTCGCGTACGCAACTCTTTAACATCCGCTCTTTACGTTGGGACGACGATTTGCTCGCGTTATTCGATATCCCGGGCGCCATGCTTCCCTCTGTCGTCTCTTCCTCCGGGCAAGCCGCACTTTGCGACCTTCCCGAATTCGAAGGGCATAAGATACCCATCATGGGAATGGCGGGTGATCAGCAGGCTGCGCTTTTCGGTCAAGGCTGTTTCGAGCCCGGCGAGGTTAAAAACACCTATGGCACCGGCTGTTTCCTGCTGATGAATACAGGCAGGGTGCCGATTATCTCCAAGCAGGGTCTTTTGACGACGCTCTCCGCTCAAACAGGCCCGGGGGTGCCCGCCTATGCGCTGGAAGGAAGCGTTTTCATGGGCGGCGCGGTCATGCAATGGCTGCGCGACGAACTGCAGGTGCTGCCTTGCGCGTCGGACGCGGGCGAAATCGCAGCATCCGTCCCCGATACCGGCGGTGTTTATCTGGTTCCCGCCTTCTCGGGATTGGGTGCGCCGCACTGGGACATGTACGCGCGAGGTGCCCTTCTCGGCATGACCCGCGGTACAGGAAGGCGGCAGATTATCCGTGCCGCAGAAGAAGCCATCGCTTTTCAGTGTTGCGATGTCATGTCGGCCATGCGAACCGATGCGCAGCTGCCCCTCTCGGTCTTACGCGTAGACGGCGGCGCATCGGCCGATCCTTTTTTGATGCAATTCCAAGCCGACGTGCTGAACTGTGCCATCGAACGGCCGGACTGCATGGAAACGACAGCCTTGGGAGCGGCCGCCTTAGCGGCGCTGTCGCTCGGTTGGCAATCCCTGCGGAGTTTGGCCGCGCGCCCCGTCATCAAGCGTTTTTCTCCTTCCATGACGGAAGAGCGGCGCCAGCACCTGCTTGCGGGATGGGGCAAAGCTGTCGCCCGCACCGCGCGATGGGAAGACAACGTCGGATAATGTGTGTTTGGGATTGTGTTTCAGGCGACAGGTCCGTAAGCTTTTCATGTTGATTCAATCCGAATGAAGGAGGTTGGAATGAAGATGGTTTCTCTCACATTGCTTTTCGGCGGGCTGCTGACTGCGGGGTGTTCGCTGGTCTCTTCCGATACCACATGCGCGGACGCTCCGTGCGCAAAGGTCGCAACCTGTTCCGCCACGCCGGCGGCGGTTTCTGTTTCGGTTCATCCGGATTCGCGAAATTGGCGCTCGCTCTTTAACCTGACCTTGGATAATGCGATCTTCACCAAAGGCGTCTGGTTCATCAACGACAAAGGCGACCTGACCGCTAACAAGGACGAGGCGATCTGGACCAACTGCGATTATGAGAATTTTGTGCTCGATCTGGAGTATACCTGCGATCCGGCGGCCAACAGCGGCGTGCTGATTTACGGCAGCGATCTGGAGAACTGGATCCCGAACACGGTCGAGATCCAAATCCTCGACGATAACAATCCGCATTGGAGTAAAGAGCAGGCGTTTGCCAAAAACGGCGGCCTTTACGGCCATCTGGCACCTAAAGTGAATAACGTAAAGCCTGCGGGCGAATGGAACCGAATGACGATAACCGCGCAAGGGCAACACATCATCGTGGCCGTGAACGGGGAAATCACGGTGGACACCAACCTGTCACAATGGACCTCAGCCAAGAAAAATCCGGACGGAACGGATATCCCGCCTTGGCTAAGCCGTCCTTGGGCGGAGTTACCGTCCAAGGGGCGCATCGGCTTGCAAGGCAAGCACGGCAATGCCGCGATTTATTTTCGGAATGTCAAAATCAACACGCTGTAGGACTCTTCTTTCTTCATTGCGAATTCTTCACGGTGTGCTAAAAATCCGCGCCGTTTTCCAAAGTCAGCAAAAGGTCAGTACATGAAGCAGTATAAAGTCGGTTTAGTGGGTATTGGTGCGGTGGGCACGGAGATGGTCAAGGTCCTCCGTCAGCGGAAATTTCCTGCCAGTGAAATCAGGATACTCGCCACGCGTGAGCGCGATGAGGAGATCGCGGGAGAGACTTTTCATGTGCTGGAGGCAAAACCCGAGGCTTTCGACGGGTTGGATATCGTTCTCTTTGCGGGTACCGAAGGCTCCAAAGGCGCGTCCAAGCAGTTCGGCTGGGAAGCGGTTAAACGCGGTTGCGTGGTGATCGATAACGGCGATGACTTTCGTATGGATGACCGTGTGCCGCTGGTCGTCCCCGAGATCAACCCGGAAGCGCTCGACGCGCACCAAGGTTTCATCGCAAACCCGAACTGCAGCACAATCATCACGCTTATGGGCATCGCGCCGCTCCATAAGAAAGTACCGCTGAAACACATGACCGCCGTAACCTTCCAGTCCGTCAGCGGTACCGGACGTGCGGCCATCGAGGAACTGCAGCAGCAGGTACGCGATTACGCGGCTGGCAACGATTTGACCGTGAAGGCGTATCCGCACCAGATCGCCTTTAACGTATTGCCCCAGATCGGCAGCGCCAAGAAGGAAATGCCCGGCTTCACGACCGAAGAGGCTAAGATGACCTTCGAATCACGCAAAATCCTGGGATGCCCAAACCTCAGAGTGTCGAGCACCTGCGTGCGCGTGCCGGTTTTTT
>CAZTDL010000021.1:0-16893 GCA_964612775.1 uncultured Lentisphaeraceae bacterium | reverse complement strand
ACGCCTAAAACTGAAACGGCTTTATCCAACTTTTTAACTTGTACAGTGTACTAGTGCGGAACAAAGGAGAACGTATAACGACGTCAGCGTTTGAAAGAGAAATGTCTATGCGCAAAGAAACTGACGACAATGGACACACAGACACAGAGGCAATTGGCTACAACAGGGGAAAGACCAGCGCCTTCCACAAACACATAGAGTAACGCCGCACTCAGCAACATCATGCCGCCGTAAACGAGGTAACACCGGAAATACTCGTGTAAAATGTTGCCCTTCGTTTTAAAAACAAACACTTTGTAACAAATATAGGAATTGGTGATCGCCAAAACATTGGAAGGTATCACGAGCACAAGATAATGAACACGCGTACCCAGCCAATGATAAAAAACGGCATAGACAATCATGCCGAAGACCGTGTTCCAACCGCCCACCAAAAGATACACAGCCGGTTGCCAAAGCGGATGAGTTTGTAGTTTTGAGAGACCTGCGTACATGATTCGATGAAGATAGAGGCCGAAAACTGCAGACAGTAGACGGACGACGAAAGACGACAAAAAAGACGGACGATGAAACCAAAGTCCCCTGCGCCGGATCAACGTAAAGCGACTAACCTTTTATTTGGGTAAAACCTTTCGGACGAAACGATTATTTTCACCAACGCAATCTTTCCAGCTCTCCGTCTTCCACCCTCACTCCCCTTCCCTAAAATTAATCCGTTCTTCCTCAATGACCAACGGTTTGTTTTTCACCTGCGTCCAGATGGCACCGATGTATTCACCAATGACACCGATGAAAATAAGCTGAACGGAAGAGAAGAAAAACAGACCGATCACCATTGGCGCAAGCCCCAAACTAAACGTCTGCCAGAAGAGAAGTTTGTAGAACAAATAACCGATCGCCACAAGAAGGCTTAAAAAGGCAAGAAAAAAGCCGGCAAAGGCCGCCAAGCGCAACGGCATTTTCGTGTGATTCACGAACCCCGTCATAGCCATGTCGTAAAGAGTAAAGAGATTGTTCTTTGTCTTGCCATGTTTCCGAGCCGCCTGAATAAAAGGCACCTCGATCCGCCTGAAACCGATCTCGCTGATCAACCCGCGAAAATAGGGATAGGGTTCATGATATTTCTTAACCGCCTCGATAGCTTGTCGATCATACAGACCAAAACCAGTGAAGTTTCTAATTTGCGAGGTGTCGGAACATTTGGCAAGCAACCAATAATAAAAACCGCGAACCTGAAACATTAACGAGTTTTCACAGCTATCGGGCTTCACTCCGCATACCACCCGATAACCAGCTTCCCATTTCTTAACAAACTCAAGAATCATTTCCGGAGGATCCTGCAAGTCGGAACACAGCGCGACGACAGCATCGCCGGTCGCCTGCAACAGGGCGTTATAGGGCGACCGGACATGCCCGAAATTATTCGCGTTCATGATGACTTTGAATTGCGGATCTTTGGCCGCAATCCCACGCAGAATTTCCCTGCTACGATCCGTCGAACAATTGTCGGCAACAATGATTTCATAAGTGTAAGCCGGCATCTGGCGAAAAACAGCAATCAGTCGGTCATAAAACTCTTGGAGATTACCTTCTTCGTTATAGCACCCGGAAATGACACTGATTTTTTTCATAAAACGTCCTTAAGCGACCTGCTTAAAGCAGATGGATGATAGGATTAGTCAATTTCCATTTTTGGCGAATATCGTTCTCGATCTGTGCCTGATTGAGCAGGGAGGCGATCAGAATCGGCTGATGCGTGTCTGTGATATCCAAGGGGCTTTTGATGGAAATGCCTTTTAACGCTTGTCCCCAGTTGATAGCGTTGCCGTCCACAAACGACAGAATATTCGCCTCTGACAGGGACGTTTCCACAAGTAATTTCATGCACAACTGCCCCGTCCCCCACACCAGAAACCCCATCTGCGGGGCTAGATTAGCCTTGAGGTTTGCTTCGATTTTCACGAGTAGTTGATTTGACAGATCAATATAGTCCTTAACGGCAAGTTTCAAATCGGACATCCGCGCCGGACAATCGGGAACCGTTATCCGCTCATCACGTTGCAGAAGCGCATAACAGACGGGAAAAGGATTGCCGGGCGAAGAAAGAATCTCTTTGGTACCGACATCAACGACTTTCCATCCGGAACGAAGCTGAAACGTCTGGACAAGAGCAACCGTTGAAAAATGATTGATGTGTTCAGTATTGAAATCCTGAAAAGGAGCCTTGAGAAAAGGGGCATAACGAAGGACATCGGGCGTTTCAACATAACACATGCCACCCGGGTTTACCAACGTCAGAACGGCTTCGACGGCGATGTCCATATCCAAAACATGTTCTAAAACGTGGGAGAGGCAAACAACGTCAAAACGCCCCAAGTCCGAAAGGTTACGGCCCAAGCACCCCTGTGTTGCTGTGAAACCGTACGCCCGCGTATTTTCGACGCAGGCAGGCGACGGGTCGATACCGTGCAGATTCACATACTGAAGCTGTCGAAACGCTTTGAGTAACCCGCCATTGGCACATCCGACATCGAGAATACGGCCGGTTTTTTCAGTGATAAACCGATCAATATAAAGTGCCGTTTCCGCCAAGCGTTTCGCGTCCCACGGCGTTTCCCCGCCACCGCTAGACAAATCGGACTGATAAATGGAATGTTGGGCATAGAACTGGTCGTATTCCGTTTGCGTGGCAGCGATGTCGGCATATACAAACCCGCATTGTCCGCAACAAACGACATCATAGCCCGATGTCAACGGATGCCCAACGGGCAACATAAAACGCTGACGATGCAAGAAAGAACCTCTGTTCCCTCCACAGACCGGGCAACGACGGCGAAAATTAAGGAAAGCAGCGTTCATTGTGAATCAGACATCTGATACCACCCTAACGTACGGATGATCGCTTCATCGAGCGAACAACGAGGTACCAATCCTAACTCTCTTTCAGCTCGCTCAACCGACGGCACATAGCGAATCGGCCAAGCACCTTCAACCGGTTTCTCGCGCACGATAATCTCATTCTGAGTTCCTGCACAACGTCGAACCCGATGAGCCAAGTCAAAAATGGAAATCGCATCGCTCGTTCCCACGTTATATGACCGCCCCGATTGACCAAGCAGTAACATCGTCCACAACCAATCCGTTAAATCAGCCGCATACAGATAAGAGCGCACCGGCGTACCGTCGCCTTGAATAACGATAGGGCGGCCCAATAAACAATCCCTAATAAAATTGCCGATCGCGAAATGGGTGTCTAAAGGAAGATAGGGGCCCACAAAGGCAAACGGTCTGACAATGACACATTCAAATTTATCCGCTGCAGCTTCGAGGCAAAGTTGCTCCGCTATTTTTTTCCCCTTGCCGTACGATGTCAAAGGGACACCTTCGTACGTCTCGGGAAGAGCGCTTAGTGCAGACGGTTGCGGACCGTAGACAGCACCCGAACTGATCTCGAGAAATCGCTTCACGGAACAGTGTCGCGTGAAATCGATCACATGCCGCGTCCCATCCACAATGACGGAGCGCATTTCGTCCGGATGATCATGTTCCAATTTGGCGCTGGCGGAAGTCGCACCGTGAATCACAAAATCGAATGTCGGCAACGGGGAAAAATCGAATGTTCTGACATCTCCGGCGATAAACTCCACCCCCGGCTGTCTGGAAAATGCCGGGTGGCTATCAAAGAACCGTTTCGGATCTCGAGAAAGCACGGTCATCGTACTATCGAGATCATAGGCTTGACGCAACGCAACGAAACTGTACAGCAGCCATTTTCCAAAAAAGCCGGTGCCCCCCGTCAAGAATATCCTGCGATGATCTAAAGCCTTGTGCAAAGGAGCTAAAGTCGAGACGACGGATACAATATCCGCTTTAGGCAAACAGCATCGCATCTGAAAACGGCTTCCCCTTTATGCTTTTTATGAGCCTATCCGCGAGGAACGGTGTACAGAACCGTATCGAAGGCGTGCTCCATGTGCATGCGTAAATAATAATCGGCCGGATAATTCCAAGAAGAAAGCAAAAGAGGCAGAGAGAAAAGATCTTCGGGTCGATGATAAGCGCTGACCGCCAGCATCGGTCTTTCTTTTTCAATCGTTTTTCGCAGGCCGCAAAGAGCCGCCTCCTCGAAACCTTCCACATCGAACTTGATGTAATTCGGTCGAAAACCGACAAGGATGTCATCCAAACTGACGATAGGGACTTTCAACCCGTTGCCGTATATCTGCCCCCCCCCTACAGCTTTTGAAGACTCAAGACCGCCTCCAGAAAAATCAGTCAACGCGCATGCGCGTCCGACACCACAGGGGAACAAGAATGTTTGCGGAGCAAAAGGCCCCTGCGTATGGACTCGTTTCACCAACGCTTGGAAATTCCGCATGTCCGGCTCAAACGCCGCGACACTTTCCAATCGGACTCGCTGTTGTTTCAAGGCAGCCAACGTATCTCCGTCAAACGCACCGATATCCACAAATCGGTAGGGGTCCGGAAGTAACGGCACATCCTTCGGCAGATATTGACATCCGCTGATCGGATCGGGCAACACATGATGATCACCCGTCATGCGATAAAGAAGCTGACTTCTGTATATTTCCCGGCTACGTGTATCCGCCCACAGGGCATCCACCTCCCGGATCTCTTCGAGGCTGTCCTTGAGATATCGAGGATCAGCCAACCAAAAAAACGTCTCTGGAAAATCATGCGGACACGAAAGGTAAAACTGCTCGAAAGAAAGCACACTCGAATAACCCGCCGACAGCAAGGAATCTTCGATCTCAGAAAACCGTGCCTTCCGTTCCCGATTAAAGACGGCCACGATCACCGTGGCTTTGCGCGATAAAGAGGCGTCAGACAGCGTAACGACAGGAACACCTTCAATGGCTTTATTCTTTGCGTATTCATCGATAAACGCAAGCGGTCGAAGGCCTTGTTGCGACAAAACGCGCAACACGATATGTCCTGTATTCCCGGCACCGTAAACAACGATCTCATCATCGGCCCGAAGCATACGGCATGTGGAGTGCGGATTAAAGAGTGATGAATAGAAATCAGACATCCTTCTCACCTTTTGCGATCACGCTGATTTCAGCGGGACAGGACACCACTCTGTCCGCGCCACACTGTAACAGAATGGATTTGTCGCCATAACCCCAAGTGACCGCCACACTGAAAAAACCGGCCGTCCTCGCAGCATCAATATCGTCCCGAAGATCACCGACCATCATGCAGTTTTTCGGATTATAACCATTATCAGAGGCGGTTCTGATCAGCATCTGTGCCTTTGTTAAGCGCATGCCCTTAATCACATCAGGCGAAAGAATAGCCTCAAAGAAATGATTCCAACCGTTCTTATTGATAATCCGCGTTGAGGCAAAACCCGGCTTATTGGTCGCCACATAGAGCGGAAGCCCGAAAGACGAAAGTTCGAATAACAAGTCTTCGATACCCGCAAAGGCCACCGTCAGCGGATAATCTGACTGATCATAACGTTTACGAAACGACTGCACGGCGGCAACAAGAGCCGCCTCCGAGACACCAGGGACCATTGTGCGGATCATCAAATCAAGCGGAGGCCCAATCTCAAACCGCTCATCCATTCTCTCCGCAAAGAGATCATTCTCGCGTAAGGCGTCTAAAAGACAGGCGCGAATGTCGGGAGCCGAGTCAATCAATGTCCCATCGAGATCAAAGAAGATGGCGTCGGGAAAGACAGTCTGCACATCACCCCTTATAAATGTTGTCTTGCATTTCATGCGCAGATAAGAAAGGAAACATGTCGTCCAAGGCCGGAGAGGTGATGCTTCCATCCGCATTTCGTCGTGAAGAGATCTTCGGCATAAACATATATCCGTCAGGAAGGATAATGTCGCAAAACACACGGCCGGGCATAGCGAGAATCTCCTTGATCTTCTGTTCCAGGCCAACCGCCGTATCGATTCTGACATAGGGCCAATCGAAAGCTTCCGCGACTTTCTTCCACTCAGGAAAAGAAACGCCAGACGCCGCATCGCAACCGGTATGTCGCCCGTTAAAGAAATTATCCTGCGTCTGCCGGATGGAACAATATTCCCGGTTATTATACAGGAACAATTTGATCGGGAGATCGTAATGCCGCACGGTCTGAAGCTCTTGAAGGTTCATCATCAGACTGCCATCGCCCTCCAAACAGACCACGGTTCTGTCGTTTCCGACCTCAACCGCGACCCCGATGGAAGCGGGAAAACCAAATCCCATGGCAGCGCATCCGGAATTCGCAAAGAAGCGTTGCCCCGTTTTGACAAATCCCGCCTGAAACAACGTAATGCTTGGGGTGGCATTTGCGCAGGAAACAACGGCTCCCTCCGGCAGAAGACGAGTCAGTTCCTCGGTAAACACATAGGGATGCACCCCCTGTTCACACATGCGATAAGAAGGATCAACAACCGGATAACGGTGTTGCCGCATCTGGCACCAGGTTAACCAATTAGACCAGTCCGGGAGGGTGACCGACACAAAGGCCGCTAAAAAGGCATCCACAAACTCTGCGATATCGGCAACAATGGGATGTGTCACACATATGTTTTTCTTTCGCATCTCCGCTTCATCCACATCCACCGCAACAAAGACCTTTGCGCTTTTCGCATAACCGGCCCAATTGTATCCTGTCTGGCGAATATTATTGCGCGATCCAAGACAGAGAATGAAATCAGCATTTTGAAGGACGATATTGCCTGCCCGCGTACCGATGGTTCCGATACGGCCAACCGAACAGGGATGTGCAGAGGGAATCAGATCAAAGCCGCCGAATGTCGTGAGAACCGGACAACGCAGGCGATCCGTTAAGCACAAGAAACGAGTCTCGGCCCCCGCAAGTCGGATACCGTGTCCCGCGACAATAACAGGGGCCTTCGCGTTACACAGCCGTTTCATGATTTCGTGAACCTGCGTATCTAACGCAGGATGCTCGGCATACGAAGGCGGCCGGAAGGTCCGCAACGTATCGGGGTTGATTTCGGCCGACTGGACATTGAGCGGGATATCCAACCAGACAGGACCTTTCCGCCCGGACATCGCAAGATAGAGAGCCTTCTCCAGTTCATACCGAATCTCTTCAGGCTGAGTGACCATAACGGCGTATTTCGTCACCGGTCGCACGACATCAACAATATTGATTTCTTGGTCGCCCAACTGGCGCAGGCCAAGTTCAGGGCAAGACGCAATCGTCGTCTCAAACTTGACTTGTCCGGAAAGATAAAGAGCCGGAATCGAGTCCAGCCACTGGCCAATCACACCCGTCAAAGCATTGGTACCGCCGGGACCGGTCGTAACGCTGACCACGTTCACCCGCCCCGAAACACGAGACGCTCCCTCCGCCGCAATCGCAGAGGCTTGTTCGTGATGATTGCACACATACCGCAGTTTACTTTCCGAACCCAGCGCGTCATTCAGAAACATGGCGCCGCCTCCAGAAACCATAAACACGTTACGGACCCCCTGGTCCGACAGATATTTAAAAAGAAAGTCGGAGAGTCTCATAATGTGTCGTTCACTGCCAAACGGCTGCGCTTTTATCATGGTATTGGATCAGCTGCTGAATGAGAAGCGTCTTAAGACGCGTCAATTCATAACCCGGATTACAGGAAAACATTTCCAGCAACGATTCAGTGGCGATATTACCATCGTGCCATTTACCTCCCAGCCCCAAAAGCGTGGTATCCGTATATTTCATTCCATGAGCCATCCCCACATTCAACAGGGACTTCGCCGTACCGTTTTTGTTGTGAAGATGAATACCGGCCTCGATCCCCTCATTTCTGCATATGTCGATAACGTCAGCAACATACTTGGCCGTGAAAATGCTTTCCGTATCGGCAAAATAAATCACAGGAACGTCCATTTTCGCCGCAAATTTTGCAAACGATTTATTTTGCTCAATCGTATTGTGGCCCGAACTCGTGAAATTGATCCAAACTTCGTATCCCAAGTCCTTAATTTCTTCCACATGTTTGGCAAGAATGTCAAAGTCGGTTTCCTTTGACCGGGTCAGAATGCGCACCGCATCGATTACCGACTCAGCCGCAGGTCTCAGGGGCATCAAAGGACGCTGAATATCGCGCATGGCGGAGAGCTTCAACAAATTCTTTGTGGCACCGAATATTTCCGTCAGCTCATCATTGCTGGCGCTACAATACCGTAAAGCGCCACGTTGCGGATCCGCATCCTTGTTATGAAAAAACCCCAACTCTAAATAATCGAAACCGACCGACTCCACAAACCGGTAGTAGGCTCGTACGAAGGCCGGATCGAAAAACCACCCAGTCTGATAACCAACCTCACGAAGTGTGCAATCGAACAGAGTTAATCCGTTAATCATATGAGATTCCTTCGTCTTTACCTTTTACTCGCGACCGCATCACGAATCGACCTTGTCATGAAGTCCAACTGCGCGTATGACATGATCGGAGAGAGACCGACCCACAAACTATCATTCATGATTTTGTCCGTATTCTCGAGAGGTACTGCGACACGATAATCCTCATCTCTCTTAAGTGTGTCAAAACAGGGATGCCGCGTTAAATTTCCGGCAAACAGATTACGCGTCTGAATATTGTTCTCTTCTAAAACACCGGCAAGCCGGTTGCGGGTAATAGGCGAGCCTTCCATCAGCGTGATCAGAAATCCGAACCACGACGGATCCGCACCGGGAATGGTCTGCGGCAAACGAATCCAGTCGAGAGCCTTCAAGCCATCGCAAAGGAAACGGAAATGCTTTTTGCGTTTTTCAATGAAGGCGGGAAGCTTGTCGAGTTGGGCACAACCGATAGCAGCCTGCATATCGGTCGCTTTAAGGTTATATCCAAAGTGGCTATAGACATATTTATGGTCATATCCGAACGGTAACGAGCCGTATTGCCTCGTAAATCGTTGCCCACAGGTATTGTCTACACCGCTGTCACACCAACAGTCGCGCCCCCAATCACGGAGAGACAGCATAATCTTCTTCAGCAACGGATTGTTCGTATAGACGGCCCCGCCCTCCCCCATTGTCATATGGTGAGGCGGATAAAAGCTGGAAGTCCCGATATCGCCGAAGGTACCCGTGAGCTGACCGTCCACACGACTTCCGAGCGCGTCGCAATTGTCTTCGATCAACCACAGCTCATTCTTTTCGCAAAACGATTTTACGGCTTTGACGTCAAACGGATTGCCGAGCGTATGCGCCAACATAACCGCTTTGGTTTTCCGAGACAGAGCGGCTCCGAGCAGAGCCGCGTCGACATTGCCCGTAGCCAATTCCACATCGACGAATACAGGAACTGCTCCGTATTGAATGATCGGGGCGACTGTCGTAGGGAAACCGCATGCGACCGTAATCACCTCATCACCGCGCTTAATCTGACGGCCTTCCAGCAATGGCGAGGTCAGCGCCATGAACGCCAAAAGGTTGGCGGACGAACCGGAATTCACAAGCAAAGCCCAGCGTAAACCGAGATATTCAGCAAGCTTTTTCTCAAATTCACGCGAATAATCACCGTATGTCAGCCAGAAGTCGAGAGAGGCGTCCACGAGATTCATCATTTCGTTTTCGTCATACACGCGTCCCGCATAATTCACGCGGGAAACACCGGGAACAAAATTCGCGTTTTGCGACGGAGCATGAACAAGCCGATAATACTCAGCAACTTTCGCGAGAATATCCCGTTTCAGTTCATGCTGTCGAACATTCATTACATCAAACTCCATAGGCAGCAATGTCGGCTTCACAAGCTTGACGGGCATCTGCGCCTTCACACAGAACGCGACGATACCAAGACGCCGTCCGTTGGACCATCTCATCACACGACCATCGAGGCCTCCACCCCAACTCCCACCCCGCTTTCTCAATGCTTAAACGCAGGATCGAGGCCTCGTGAGGTTGTTCCTGCACATGTTGACTGACCCACGCACCTTGTCCCCACGATGCTATAAACGTGTCTGCCAGTTTGGCAACCGAAAGTTCAGAACCAGAAACAGGGCCAAAGTTCCATCCGGATGACCATTTGCGATCGGGGTTTTCGAGCATGGATGCGGCTAAAGTCAAATATCCGGAAAGCGGTTCCAGAACATGCTGCCACGGGCGGATTGCATGCGGATTACGGACAGGCACGGGACGTCCACTCACAAGCGCCGAGACCATATCGGTGACGATCCGGTCTCGCGCCCAATCGCCGCCCCCGATCACATTACCCGCACGGGCGGAGGCGAGCTGCACGCCGTGCTCGGAAAGATGTGCAGGAAGAAAAAATGATTGGCGATAAGAAGCGATCAGAATCTCCGAGGCACCTTTACTCGCGCTATAAGGATCAAAACCGCCCATGGGATCACATTCTCGATACCCCCAGACTTGTTCGCGATTCTCATAACACTTATCGGTGGTGATACAAACGACGGAACACGGTTGTCTCAATTTACGCACCGCCTCCAGCAAACTGGCGGTCCCCATCACATTCATGTCGAACGTGTCAAAAGGATTACAATAGCCTTCAAGAACCAATGGCTGTGCGGCCAAATGAAACACCACATCCGGCCGGAAAGAGGTTAAGGCCTCACAGATCAACGGTCTGTCACGGATATCGCCTAGCGTCTCGCCGCATAACACATTCCGCACGTTCGAACACACATAGTTTGATGGTTCTGTCGGAGGCGGAAGGGAATAGCCATAGACCTCCGCGCCAAGGCGACTCAGCCACAAGGCCAACCACGACCCTTTAAAACCGGTGTGTCCTGTCAGAAACACCCGTTTGTCACGTAATATCGAAAATTTCATAGAGTCTCTGGATACAAACACGTTTAACAAAGAATGAGGCCCGACAACACGACAGATCGCATGAACCAAGCGACAAGACAGCGTTCCGATCCGTACCCGTCAGTCACGGTCAATGATGAAATTGCTTTTCCGCTTTTACCAACGCGCGGCCCACGGAGCCTTGCCGCTTTTCCATAATTCATTCAGCATTTGGTGTTCACGCGGAGTGTCCATACACTGCCAGAATCCTTCATGGGAAAAAGCGCTCATTTGGCCATCCGCCATTGCCTGTCGCATCGGCTCTTGCTCAAAGAACAGATCTTTTTTTTCTGAGAGATAACGCGATACAAAGGTCTTTTCAAGCACCATAAAACCGCCATTGATATAACCGTCGACACGAGCGGGTTTCTCCTCAAATCCTTGCACACATCCATTCTTCAAGCGCATCTCACCAAAACGGCCTTCGGGATGAACTGCGGCCACCGTAATCAGTTTTCCGTTGCGTCGGTGAAAGTCGAGCGAAGCCGCGATGTCAATGTCAGAAACAGCGTCTCCGTACGTAAGAAAAAAAGTCGTGTCTGTTTCGGCCAAATGTTTCGATGCCAAGGTGACACGTCCGCCTGTCATGGTGTCAATTCCCGTATTCGCCAACGTCACCTCCCAATCAGACTCGACGGCATGGTCATGGTAGGTAATGGCTCCTTGCTGACCAAGACGGACGGTAATATCGGATGCATAGGCGTGAAAATTCAGGAAGTAATCCACGAAGCAGTCGCGCTTGTAACCGAGACAAAGAATAAAACGTCGGACACCAAGCACGGCATAACTGCGCATGATATGCCAAATGATCGGCTGCTCACCGATCGGCACCATAGGTTTGGGAAGCAGTTCGGTCACATCGCGCAAGCGAGTTCCCTTACCACCACACAGAATCATCAGAGGCGGCATCGTTTCATTCTGGCTCATCGCATAGCTCCTGAAGCATTGAGCAGTTCCATCCATTCGCACACAGTGTCAACGTTACGGTGAATCGCGCGACGCGCAGACCTGACGTCACTCCAAACCGGGGGAATCCTCATTTTGTTCGAGGAGAACGCCGATTCGCTACGCTTTCACATACCGCAAAGAACCGGCACGCTCAGGCATCGCGTTACGAGTGTCGACAATGAGCTGTGCCCAATCCGCCAACTGCTTGTAATCCACACAGGCATGCGCTGTGGCGATCAACACACAATCGAAAGAGGCAATCCATTCTTTGCCCCACTCGATCGAACGTGTGCCCGCCCACTGCGGATGCTCCCGTGTTTGCTTGATGACAGGGACGAACGGATCATAATAGGAAACCTCAGCACCGCGTCGTTTAAGAGATGTCATCAGCACATAACTCGGAGACTCGCGGTCATCGTCGACGTTGGCCTTATAGGCTAAACCGAGAACCAGCACTTTACTGCCGTTGAGAGATTTCTTGAAGGCGTTCAATGCCTCAGCGACACAGGCCACCACATGTTCCGGCATCTGGGTGTTTATTTCGCCGGCCAGCTCGATAAAACGTGTGGCCTGACCATATTCGCGAGCTTTCCAAGTGAGATAGAAGGGATCGATCGGAATGCAATGCCCCCCCAATCCCGGCCCCGGATAGAAGGGCATAAAGCCGAACGGTTTCGTCTTGGCGGCATTGATGACTTCCCAGATGTCGATATCCATCGCGCCGTAGACAACCTTCAGTTCGTTCACCAGCGCGATGTTGACACACCGGAAAATGTTCTCCATCAACTTGGTGGCCTCGGCCGCACGGCAAGAGGAAACCGGCACAAGCGTTTTGATCGCGATGCCATAAATCTCTTCGGCTTTCTGCAGACAAGCCGGGGTTAACCCGCCGACCACTTTGGGAATGGTAGCGACCACACTCTGCGGATTCCCCGGGTCTTCACGTTCGGGCGAAAACGCCAAATAGAAATCTTTACCGGCAATCAGCCCTGATCCCGCTTCCAAGACCCTGCGGAGATCCTCATCGGTGGTCCCCGGATAAGTGGAGGACTCCAGCGACACCAAGACACCCTTCCGCAAATGAGGCGCCAATTGCTTCCCCGTATCCACAATAAAAGAGATGTCGGGCTCACGGTTTTTGTTGAGCGGCGTAGGCACACAAATGATCACCGCATCAACTGTGGCAACGGCCGAAAAATCGGTTGTGACATCGAAGCGTCCCGACGCCAACTGCTCGTGGATAGAAGCCGCGGCAATATGTTTAATATACGACCGGGACTGTTTAAGCGCAGTTACTTTGACGGCATCAATATCGATGCCGATCACCTTTGCCCCGGAGCGGCAAAACTGCAGCGCAAGAGGCAATCCGACATAGCCTAGACCAACAATTGCAATTGTTTTCATTTCAAATTCTTTCCCGCAAAAACGCGAAGGCGCCCAGTTTCCGGTTCGGCCTTTGGCAATCCTTTGACACAACAAACAATTCCATTCTTCATTGACGATCTCCTGACATCTTCGGCCACCCCTATGGGCTTATCAACACCCTTTTCCACAGGCCACTCTCGTTCAGCATAGACCGCCGCATCGGGGCGAAAGATGATTCGCTTGCGGTGTCACGCTAACTCTTTCGCACGACGGGGAGAAAACCGGAGGCACAGACAAACGATAAAACCCAAACAATCACAATTGCCGGATTGCGAAACGGCAGATCCCCCAGCGAATGACAAATCGTAGCCGTTGTACCCATGAACACCGCGATGACTACGGGAGGAACATGATACAACCATGCGGGTTTAGCCGGAACACTCTCCGCATCCGAGGCGGCAACCGCACGACACACGCAGAGGGATTGCCATGCGAGCGGCAGCGTCAACGTCAACACGCACAGCACCATCAAGGCATACCCCGCCGAACCCTGTTCAGCAAGAAATTGAAGCGTGTCGTTATGGACATTCACACCCCCGCCTATCTGCATATTTTCGCGTTCCTCCTTCGTCAAATAACGCATCAGGTAATGAGGATACCCCCATCCTCCGACACCAAACACGGGATGGTCCCGAAAAATTTCTTTGGCAATCCTCGCATGGTATTGTCCCCGTCCCGACACCCGTTCAAAAACGGAAGCAGGCGTAATCGATACGATTTCGGTCTTCAATGCTTTCGGCGCAAAAACCGTGACCGATACAATCAACATCACGATCGTGATGATCATCGCAGTAACCAATTTAACACGTCCGCCCGATCCCGTCTTTTGCCAAACGCCAACAATCATGTAGAGGCTCATCACCAGAAAGACCACACAACACAACAAGATAGCGGCACGGCTCAGGGACGCAATCGCGGCACTGAAATTCAACACCACAGGGATCAACAGCCAAAAACCGCCACTCTGTGACGCTTCGTCCCCGCCACCGCCGGCCGAGGGTCCGATCAAACCTGCGCTCGCACGACCAAACCAGAGCCCCGTCGAAAAAGCGAACATCAAAGTAAAATACGCGCCCCCAAAATTTGGATAGCCGAAGGTCGAAAAGAAATAGGAAAAGGCTTCTTGGCCCCAGTAGATGCTTTTGGCGTCTGTCATCAATTGCACGAAGCCCAAGAGCGCCAGAGCCGCCCCGTTCCAGCACAGGCATTCCAGCAAAAGGCGTTTTCCTTTTTTCAACAAACCGTGTTTAACGGCAAGGGCTGAAACCATCACGGGAGGGAACCAGAGCAGTAACACCGTCTGCTCACGCGGATTCACACAGAAGGGCAGTCTCGGAAACGGCGGCAGCGGATTGCGCCACTGCTGTGTTGCCGCATTATACTCTGGGAGGCCGGACACGTTGAAGAAAGGGATCACCAGCAGGATCGTCAGCGCAAGCGACAGATAAAGAAAGGGATCTCGCAGAAGCGAGCGCCACACGCGGCTGCGGGCTTCCGCCAACGTCTCCGTACTCTTGGCCTGAGGGAAGATCAACAACAGTTCCAAAACAAAAGCGCTCAGCCAAGGAACCACAGGCAAAAGCAGATCCGGACGCGTGCCGCCATGTATCCAACTATAGGCCAGAACCAAAAGAAGGACCTGAATAAGGACAATGTTTCGGATTATAAAGTTCATAAGCGTGAAACGTTCGTTAGTTCATGAGTGCGTCAGCAGGAGAAAGGGAAACGGAGATCAAGATCGACAACAGGCGAAGCTTTTTTGACAAAAAAACGCTAATGGATACATGAGCTGATGAATCTTTCCAACGACTCTTGCCAATGCGGCATGAGAGGAAAGCCGGCAAGGCGCAACATGCGTTTCTCCAAACGGGAATTGGCGGGCCGCGAAGCCGGACGAGGAAAATCGGCGGTCGTACAAGGAACGATCTCTCGCTTGAGACCTGTCCTCTCAAAAATCGCATGCGCGAACTCAAACCATGTTGCCTCACCTTCGCATGAACCGTGAACCACGCCGGGAAGGGGCTCATCAATCAAATGCAGGATGAGTTCCGCCACCGCATCAGTGGAAGTCGGATTCCCGACCTGATCATTCACAATCTTAAGCGGCGTCCCCGTCTGGGCGCCCAGTTTGAGCATGGTGTGAACAAAACTTGGGCCCGTCTCACCATAAAGCCACGCGATACGCAAAATCGTATGATCCGGACAGTGATGCTGAACGGCTTCCTCCCCCGCACGTTTACTGGCGCCATAGACCGTGCGGGGAGCCGTCATGTCAAACTCGTGATAGGGCCGATTCGACTGACCATCGAACACGTAGTCAGTTGAGATGGCGATTATTCTCGCCCCATGCTGTGCCGCAGCGCGAGCGACGTTCGCGCTGCCGAGCGCATTGATTCGGTAGGCGGCGTCAACGTTTGTCTCGCAGGCATCCACTTGCGTCATCGCCGCACAGTGGATAACCACGTTTGGCTTAAAGGCGGCCATGGCAAGAGCCACCCCTTTTCCATCCGTAATATCCACGTCGGGCAAATCAGCGACAAACAGTTCATGCTGCTGAAAACGGCGCTGGAGCGTCCTTCCCAACATACCCTTGCCGCCTGTAATAAACAATTTCATTAGTTCGCGCGTGCGTTCACGCATTAATGAGACCGGAAAGACCGTGAGCGACTGGAAAAACGTTTAAGCGACTCAGTCGCCTCTATTATGAAGACACCCCGACGGACGTTTGCTTATGGGGTGATAAATCCGGACGCCAAGATCACTCCTGAACTCGCGATTCGTGATCCGCCGTCTCAAAATTCACCATGCTCCCATAAACAAACGAAAGCACTTCTCCTAGTACCGATAGTGATCCGGCTTATAGGGTCCGTTCACGGGCACACCGATATAGTCGGCTTGCGCCTGCGTGAGGGTCGTCAGTTTGGCGCCGAGCTGCCCCAAGTGCAAACGCGCCACTTCTTCATCCAACTCTTTGGGCAAGCGATAAACACCGATCTCAAGCTTCTCGTTCCAGAGCTTGATTTGCGCCAAGGTTTGGTTTGTAAAACTGTTGGACATCACAAAACTGGGATGCCCGGTCGCACATCCGAGATTCACGAGACGGCCTTCCGCGAGCAGGTAAATGCAATGCCCGTCAGGAAAGATGTACTTGTCGACCTGCGGCTTGATGTTGACATGTTTAAGACCAGGCCATGCCTTTAGGTTCGCAACCTGAATCTCGTTGTCAAAGTGGCCAATGTTGCAAACGATCGACTGATCGCGCATGTTGCTCATGTGTTCAGCCGTGATGATGTTGCAATTGCCGGTGGTGGTGACGAAGATGTTGGCATAAGGTAACGCGTCTTCCACGGTGGTTACTTTGAAACCCGCCATGCAGGCCTGCAATGCACAGATCGGATCCACTTCTGAAACCCACACCTGGGCACGGCTAGACTTTAACGCCTCTGCGCAACCCTTTCCGACATCTCCATATCCGCATACAAAAGCGATCTTACCCGAGATCATCACATCCATTGCGCGCTTGATCCCGTCAATGAGAGACTCGCGGCAACCGTAAATGTTGTCAAACTTAGACTTGGTGACCGAATCGTTGACGTTAATCGCCGGCACCAACAGCTTTTTCTCGGCTTCGATCTGATAGAGACGATGGACCCCCGTCGTCGTCTCCTCTGAGACGCCCTTCCATTCTTTGACGACATTTCCGAACCAACCGGGCTCTT
>CAZTDL010000020.1:0-17286 GCA_964612775.1 uncultured Lentisphaeraceae bacterium | reverse complement strand
TTCACCGGGCAATTGGATCGAAGCCGGTAAATCTTCGGATCGGATCACCTCTCCCTCCGAAAGCAACACGGCACGCTCAATGCAATTCTCCAGTTCCCGCACGTTTCCGGGCCACGTATAGCGCATCAACAGATCGCTAGCCTGATTTGAAAACTTGGTGACTTTCTTGCCGTTTTCCTCGGCGTACTTCGCCATAAAGTAATCTGCCAACAAAATGATATCCGCCTTGCGTTTGGCCAGCGGCGGCACAAAGATCGGAAACACGCTGAGTCGATAGTACAAGTCTTCGCGAAACAACCTCTGTTCCGCCATGGCGGGCAAATCACGGTGCGTCGCGGCAATAATGCGCACATTGACCTTGATGGTCTTGATACCGCCCACGCGCTCGAACTCTCGCTCCTGCAGCACACGCAACAATTTAGCCTGTATCGAGAGAGGAATCTCACCGATTTCATCGAGAAAAATCGTGCCGCCGTCCGCCAATTCAAAACGGCCTTTGCGATCAGTGACCGCACCGGTGAAAGCACCTTTCACGTGTCCGAAAAGTTCGCTTTCGATCAGACTTTCAGGCAACGCGGCACAGTGCACACGCACAAAAGGCTCAGAGGCCCGATTACTGGCATAGTGAATCGCATGCGCCACCAACTCCTTGCCTGTGCCGGTTTCACCGTGAACCAACACGGTGGCCTGACTTTTGGCCACTTGGAAGATCTGATCGTAAACGACCTGCATCTCACGCGAATTGCCCACAATATTATCCGGGTGATAACGCCGCGTCAGCTCTGCGCGGAGCTGCCGATTCTCTTCCTTAAGCGACTCTTGCTCTTTCAGGACATCGCGTCGCAACAACACCGCGCGCGCCAACATCGAGGCCACGACACCAAGGATGGTCGCGTCTTCTTGAAGCTGCGCATCGGGCGCGAAAGGACGGTAGACGCTCAGCGCGCCGACCACCTCCTGTTTCTCTTTGACCGGCACACAGATAAAAGCCGTATCCGGGCTTTTCCCGAGCTTCGTTCGATTCAAGAAAATCGGAGACTCGCTGGTGCGAGGAATGATCATCGGCTCACCAGAAAGCACGACCTTACCGGTCACACCCTCGCCGAGTTTGTAGCGCCCGAGCTCAGATTGCGCACGCGTCAAACCGTGCGCGGCTTCGATAAGGATCTCATCACCGCCTTTACGCAACAGCGTGATGGTCGCCAAACGAAAACCGAGACATTCGGCCAACACTTCCAAAACAGGATGCACCACAGAACGCATGTCGAGACTCTGATCGACAATCGTACTGATGCTGTGCAGCAGTGCAAGTTCCTGTATATGTCGACTCTGTTCCATGATGCCCCTTTTTTCTTAAAACAGACTAAACGAACCGCCGCTTGGTTAACTTCTCGTAGGCCTCAACATACTTCGCACGAGTTTTGACGACCACATCGTCAGGCAAAACAGGAGCGGGCGGCTGATGATTGAACTGCACACTGTCCAACCAGTCGCGCACGAACTGCTTGTCCAAACTCGGAGGATTACGTCCGACGGCATAGCTCTCCTCTGGCCAGAAGCGACTCGAGTCAGGCGTCAGCACCTCATCCGCCAACACCAAACCGCCGTGAGCATCTTCACCGAACTCGAATTTGGTGTCTGCGATGATAATGCCGTTCGCAGCCGCATAGTCCGCAGCCGCAGCATAACACCCCATCGCGGCATCCCCCAAACGCTTCGCCCTGTCTGCCCCCAACGCCTGAGCAAGCTCAGCCGCAGTCACAGGCATATCGTGTCCCTCATCCGCCTTTGTGCTCGGCGTAAACAAAACGTGGTCCAATTTCGAACCGTTTTGATAACCCTCGCGTAAAGAAAGTCCGTTGACCGTCCCGCTCTTCTGATATTCTTTCCAACCAGACCCCGTCAGATAGCCGCGCACAATACACTCAAACGGAATGATAGAAACCTTCTTGACCAACATCGACCGTTCACGCAAATCCTCTTTCACCGGTTGCAGGACGGACGGATAAACGTCCACATCCGCCGTGATCAGATGATTCGGGACGTCTTTAAGCAATCCGAACCAAAAGACGCTGAGGCTGTTCAGGACACGGCCCTTATCGGGAATGCCATTCGGCATAATCACATCGAAAGCGCTGATCCGGTCCGTCGCCACCAGCAACAGGCTATCGCCCAAATCATATAGATCCCTGACCTTGCCGCGTCGCGGCGGAGGCAACCCGGGAACCGCGCTTTCAATTAGAGCATGATTCTTGTCGTACTTCATACATCCTCATTGTTTAAACCGGCACCTAGTGTACCGAAAAAACAACAAAAAAACAGCTTTCTCCCTAAAAAAAGCAATCTATCGATTTGCGGCAGCCGCTTGAACAAACGACGCAAACAGCGGATGAGGCGCAACCGGCGTTGACTTAAACTCCGGATGATACTGGCAAGCCACGAACCAAGGATGTTCTTTCAACTCCACAACTTCGACCAGCGACCCGTCCGGCGAAACGCCGGCAACAACCAAGCCGCCCTTTTCAAGCGCCTCAAGATAAGCGGGGTTGAACTCATAGCGATGACGGTGACGCTCGGCTATCTCGCTCCGTCCATACGCATCCGACGCCTTTGTCCCCGCCTTCAGTGAACACGGATACGCTCCCAGCCGCATCGTGCCCCCCATATCGGTCATCTCACGTTGCCCATCGAGAAGAGAGATCACAGGATGAGGTGTGCCGGGGGCAAGTTCCGTGCTGTTGGCATCTTCCAGCCCGCACACGTGCCGCGCGAATTCGATCACCGCGCACTGCATCCCCAAGCAAATGCCGAAGAAAGGAATTTTCTTCTCACGCGCATATCGGATGGCCTCGATCTTTCCCTCAACGCCGCGGACTCCGAATCCGCCCGGGACCAAAATGCCTTGAACGCCGGCCAACTTCGCCTCAGCGCCCTCTTCCTCGATGGACTCCGACTCGAGCATACGAATATTGAGTTTGACGCCCGCAGCAATTGCTCCGTGCGTCAGCGCCTCATAGATGCTCTTATATGAATCGCGCAGGCTAATGTATTTACCCACCACGGCGATTTCAACCTCACCGTTCGGAGGACGGATCAGTCGGTCGAGCATCGCGTTCCACTCGACCATATTCAACTCGTTCAACGGCAGTTCCAACAGCCGCAGGATCTTCTCATCGACATGCTGCTTCACAAGATCAAGAGGCACCTCATAGATCGAATTCGAGACGTCGCATTCCTCGATCACGTGCTCAGGCCGCACACCGCAGAAAAGCGCCAACTTAGCGCGGTGCTCAGCCGCAAAAGGACGTTCGCAACGGCAAATCAGCAGTTCCGGCACAATGCCGATCGACCTCAAAATGCCCACAGACTGCTGTGAGGGCTTGGTCTTCATCTCGCCCGCCGCGCGAATATAGGGGACCAATGTCAGATGGATAAACAGGCTATTGCCGGGCCCTAATTCGTGATGATACTGGCGGATCGCCTCCAGATATGGCTGAGACTCAATATCCCCCGCCGTACCGCCTATCTCCGTGATTGCGATATCCGTCTGGCCATCCTCGATTTCCCGAATCGCCAGCTTGATTTCATCCGTCACATGAGGAATCACCTGAACGGTTTTGCCCAGATAACCGCCGGCGCGTTCACGCGCGATGACATTGCTATAAATCCGTCCGGTCGTGTAGTTGCTATGCTGATCGCAGGTAACACCTGTAAACCGTTCGTAGTGACCGAGATCCAAATCGGTCTCGCGTCCGTCTTCCGTAACGTATACTTCGCCGTGCTGATAAGGCGACATCGTGCCCGGATCAACATTCAGATACGGGTCCAGTTTCTGCATGCGGATACGGTATCCGCGCCGTTTCAGCAGCAAGCCAATTGAGGCCGCAGTCAACCCCTTGCCAAGAGACGACACAACGCCGCCCGTCACAAAGATATGTTTACAACTCATGTTTCAACTCCTGTACGCGCACGGCTTGCCGTACGCCTAACGTTTAATTCCCGTCAAATCAATGCCCGTTTTCTGCGGCAACTGGCTCGCGCCCATAAGCCATGTGTCGACCGCGTATGCACATTCACGGCCTTCGCTGATCGCCCAAACCACCAGCGATTGTCCACGCCGCGCATCACCCGCCGCGAACACGCCCGGAACGTTTGTCTGATAATCTCGTCCCGTTTTGATATTACTGCGCTCATCGACCGCTACGCCCAACCGGGCAATCACATTGTCTGTCTCAGGGCCAAGGAACCCCAAAGCGAGCAAGACAAGATCCGCATGCCATTCCTGAAGCGTATTGGGAGTTTCATGCAGTTGAGGGCGATCACCTTTCTTGGTTGGCTTGGCCCATTCCACACTCGTTGTCACCAGCGAACGGACACAACCGTTATATCCCTTAAACTCCTTGGTCATGATGTTCCAGAACCGGTCACCGCCCTCCTTATGCGAAGAACTGGTGCGCAGCTTCATCGGCCAGAACGGCCAAGGCTGGTCCGTGGTACGTGACTCGGGCGGCATCGGCATCAACTCGAAACTGTGGACTTCCGTCGCGCCTTGACGCAACGCCGTGCCCACGCAGTCGCTTCCGGTGTCTCCACCGCCAATGACGATGACGCTCTTGCCTCGGGCATTAATCTTGCCCCACTCTTGCGTACCGTCGGAACGCGTCGCCAACAGGCGATTCTGCTGCTGCAAATATTCCAAAGCGAAATGAATACCGCTCAAATCCCGTCCGGGAATCGGCAAATCGCGAGGACGCCCCGAGCCTGTCGTCAATACGACCGCATCAAAGGCCTTCAAAATGTCGCTCTTCGGATCGGTGTTAACCACGAATTTAACGCCTTCCGCGGCCATGATCTCCAGACGGCGATCAATAATCCATTTCTCCAATTTGAAATCGGGAATACCGTAGCGCAACAATCCGCCGGGCTTCTCGTTCTTTTCAAACACCGTCACGTCATGACCTGCGCGGTTGAGCTGATGCGCCGTCGCGAGTCCCGCTGGTCCAGACCCGACCACGGCCACACGTTTACCGGTGTGCGCGGTTGGCATCACGGGCTTCACAAACCCGTGCTGGAAAGCATATTCCACAATCGTCTTCTCGATCAACTCGATCGCCGTCGGTGCCTCATGGATGCCCAGCACGCACGCTTCCTCGCACAGCGCGGGACAAAGCCGTCCCGTGAATTCGGGAAAGTTATTGGAGGCGGACAGCCTTTCCCAAGCTTTTTCCCATTGACCGCGGTAGACCAAATCATTCCATTCCGGGCACAAATTCCCCAACGGACAGCCGCTGTGGCAGAAGGGCACACCGCAATCCATGCACCGTGCAGCCTGCTGAATGATCGCCTCCTCATCCATCGGACGATACACCTCGTTGAAATCTTGAAGCCGCTCCGCCACCGGTCGCTGTTCCGCAGTCTTCCGATCATACTCCATGAAACCTGTAATCTTACCCATAAAATCTCCTCGGGACGTATCCGCAGATTCGTCCGTACAGCTTTTGGGAGGGCTATAACCCCCGCCCTACTCCTTTATTCCGTCAACGTCGCCATCTCTTCACGCTGCAGACGCTCCAGCGCACGTTTATAGTCGCGCGGCATGATTTTCACGAATTTCGGGCGCAATTGATACCATTGGTCAATCACGCGTTTGGCTACCGTGCTCCCCGTAAACGTGTAGTGCCTCGTGATCATGCGCAGGACTTCCGCGATCTCGACATGATCGTACAAACCCTCAAGATCAACCATCCCGCAATTGCAGCGTTTCTTGGCAAACACACCACTCTCGTCCAACACATACGCGATGCCGCCACTCATACCGGCCGCGAAGTTTCGTCCGGTTGGTCCCAGCACCACCACACGTCCGCCCGTCATGTATTCGCAACCGTGATCGCCCACGCCTTCGACGACCGCTTTCACGCCGCTGTTGCGCACGCAAAAACGCTCGCCCGCCAATCCGCGGATAAAGGCCTCGCCCTGCGTGGCGCCATAGAGCGCCACATTGCCGACAATAATGTTTTCCTCGGCCACGTATGAAGCATTCGCGGGCGGCAAGAGGATCAGTTTGGCGCCCGAGAGACCTTTGCCAAAATAATCGTTCGCGTCGCCTTCGACCGCCAGCGTCAGACCCGCGGCGCCAAAGGCACCGAAGCTCTGACCGCACGACCCCTTACAGGTGATGTGGATCGTGTCTTCGGGCAATCCCGTTGCGCCGTACTTCTTTGAAATAACACTGCTCAGCATCGTGCCGATGGTCCGGTTCACGTTACGGATAGCGACCGTCAACTTGACAGGCAAACCGCCTTCCAATGCCTGTTCGGCCTGCTTGATGAGCGTCCGGTCCAGCGTATCGCTGATACCGTGATCCTGCTTCTGCGTACAGCGCCGATCCTCCGGGACCGAGGGCACATTGCGCAAAATAGATGAATAATCCAAGCCCTTGGCCTTCCAATGCGTCAGAGCGTCCTGCATCTCCAACAGATCCGTACGGCCAACCATCTCATCGACCGTCCGGAATCCGAGCTCCGCCATCATGCGACGGAAATCCTCGGCAATGAAACGCATGAAATTCACCACATATTCGGGCTTACCCGAAAACTTCTGACTCAGGCGAGGATCCTGTGTGGCGATTCCCTGAGGGCAGGTGTTGAGATGGCACACGCGCATCATCACACAGCCCATCGCCACAAGAGGCGCGGTGGCGAAACCGAACTCCTCCGCACCCAGCAGACAGGCGACAGCCACATCGCGGCCACACATCAACTTACCGTCGCACTCGAGCCGTACCCGATTACGCAACTTATTGATAAGCAGCGTCTGATGCGCCTCGGCCAAGCCCAATTCCCACGGCAGTCCGGCATGTTTCACCGCCGTCATCGGCGATGCGCCCGTGCCGCCATCCCAGCCGCTGATCAGAATCACGTCGGCTTTTCCCTTCGCCACGCCGGCCGCCACCGTCCCCACGCCCGCCTCGGAAACGAGTTTCACGCTAATACGCGCATCGGGGTTGGCGTTCTTCAAGTCATGGATCAACTGCGCCAAATCCTCGATCGAGTAAATATCGTGATGCGGCGGCGGCGAAATGAGTTGCACGTACGGCGTAGACATGCGCGTGCCCGCGATCCACGGGTAGACCTTTTCGGCAGGCAGCTGACCACCCTCACCGGGTTTCGCGCCTTGCGCCATCTTGATCTGCAGTTCGCGCGCATTAACCAGATAGTGACTCGTCACGCCGAACCGGCCAGAGGCGACCTGTTTGATCATACTGATACGCCAGTTGCCCTCGGGATCGGGACGGAAACGCTCCGAGGCTTCACCGCCCTCGCCACTGTTGCTGCTTCCGCCGATGCGATTCATCGCGATCGCAAGCGTCTCATGAGCCTGTCGGCTGATGGAACCGTACGACATCGCGCCCGTCTTAAAGCGCTTCACAATGGACGTCCAAGGCTCAACCTCATCCAACGGCACAGGCTCGGACACCTTCTTAAACTTGAGTAACCCGCGCAACGCAAACAGGCCAGCCTGCTCACCGGCGAGGCAATCCACGTATTTCTTGAAAATCTCCGGATCGTTCTTTTGAACGGCCTGCTGCAAAAGCGAGATCGTGGCGGGATTGTAGAGATGGGCCTCGCCGTCGCGGCGCCACTGATAAAGGCCGCCGGCCGGCAGATCGGGCGTCCCCGCCACAGGCGCCACGAAACACGATGCATGGCTCAGCAACGCCTCTTCGGCAATCTGCTCCAATCCGATGCCCGCCACAGGCGACACGGTACCCGTAAAATAGTGTTCGGTCACGTCATGATTAAGGCCAACGATCTCGAAGATCTGTGCGCCGCGATAGCTCTGCAGCGTGGAGATGCCCATTTTTGACATCACTTTGAGAATACCTTTGTCCACGGCCTTGATGAAATGCGCGCAGGCTTCTTCCGGCTCGTCCTCAATGTAGAGTTTTCGCTGGCACAAATCACGCAACGTCGTGTAGGCCATATACGGACAAACCGCATCCACGCCAAATCCCAAAAGCGTCGCGAAGTGGTGAACTTCACGCGGATCGCCGGCATCGAGAATCAACGCCACATGCGCACGCAACTGCCGCCGCAACAGATGCTGATGCACCGCCGAGACCGCCAGCAGAGAAGGGATCGGAGCCCGGTCCGGCGACACATCCCGATCCGACAGGATCAAGAAAGTCTTACCGTCCGCAACAGCCGCTTCCGCCTGACCACACAGTTGTTCAAGCGCCGCTTTCAACGCTTGGCCATCGCCCTTGGCATCAAAAAGAATCGGCAGCGTCGCGGAACGGATCACCCCGTTTTCGGCCGTGCGGAGTTTAAGCAACTCAGCTTCGGTGATCAAGGGTTGCGTCACACGCAGCAACCGGCACAGATCCGGCGTTTCTGAAAGCAGATTGCCCTGTTTACCGATATATGACGTCAACGATGTGACAAGTTCCTCTCGGATCGCATCGAGCGGAGGATTGGTAACCTGCGCGAACAGCTGATGAAAATAATCAAAAAACAGGCGCCGCCGATTGGACAGAACAGCCAGCGGCGTATCGTTGCCCATCGATCCCGTAGGTTCGACTCCGGCACGAGCCATCGGAGCCAACGTGACCTTCAGGTCCTCCACGCTATATCCGAATAGCCGCTGCCGCGCCGCAAGCGCATCGCCCGACAAAGAAAGCTTCGCGTCGCCAGAGACTTCAGGCAATGCGTCGAGACTCTGAAGATTTTCTTTAAGCCACGCACCGTAAGGCTTCCTATTGCTAAGCTGAGCCTTGATTTCCTCGTCCTCAATGATACGGCCTTGCTGCGTGTCCACCAAGAACATGCGTCCCGGCTGAAGACGCCCTTTGCGCACCACATTCGCCGGATCGATCTCGAGCACGCCCGTCTCAGACCCCAAAATCACCAGTCCGTCCTTGGTCACCGTATAGCGCGAAGGCCGTAAACCGTTGCGGTCCAGCACCGCGCCGATGACCTGTCCATCAGAGAACGGGATTGAAGCCGGCCCATCCCACGGTTCCATGAGACACGCGTGATACTCGTAAAACGCCTTCTTCTCCGGACTCATCTCAGCGTGATGGTTCCACGCCTCAGGAATCAGCATCAACACCGCATGCGGCAAACTGCGCCCCGCGTGATAAAGCAACTCGATCATGTTGTCCAAAATCGCTGAATCACTGGCACCCTCGGTCAAAATAGGGAAAAGACGCTCCAGCTCCGTTCCGAAAAGCTCGGATTTGAGCAAGCCCTGCCGCGCCTTCATCCAGTTCATATTGCCGCGCAGCGTGTTGATCTCGCCGTTGTGGCTGATGAAACGGAACGGCTGGGCCAGGGGCCAAGCAGGGAAGGTGTTCGTGCTGTAACGCTGATGGACGAGGGCCAGCGCGGAGGCAACAAGAGGGCTCTCTAGATCAGCATAAAACTGCGCCACGCGAAACGAGCGCATCAACCCCTTATAAACGATGACTTTAGAAGAGCAACTCGGCAAATAGAATTGTTCCAGTCCCGCCAACCCACGGGAACCGATCTCGCTTTCGGCCAGTTTGCGGGCAATGTAAAGATGCAAATCCAGATGATCGGGCGCCACGCGTCCCCGTTCGACAAAAACCTGCCGAATCACAGGCATGGTGCTACGGCCCAATTCGCCGACCGCATCCGGCCGCACAGGCACATCGCGCCATGCGCGTATCACCAAACCCTCGGCCTGAAAGTGTTTCTCAAGCATTTCTTCGCAGGTTTTCCGGCTCTCCGCCTGTTGCGGCAAGAACACCATCCCCACGCCGTACTGCCCCGCTTCGGGCAAATCTTTCACAACGCTCTTGAAAAAAGCATGAGGCACCTGAATCATAATACCCGCACCGTCGCCGGTTTCAGGATCACATCCGGTGGCGCCGCGATGCTCAAGGTTGGCCAGCACCTGTAGCGCTTTCGTCACGATATCGTGAGTCTTTTCGCCTTTCAAGCTGCAAACCATGCCGACACCACACGCGTCCTTTTCAAATGCGGGGTTGTACAAACCTTGCTGTTCTGGATATAAAGTCGCTTCATTCATTCTCATGTACCCTCAAATCCTTCATCCGATCTCATGGCCGTAACGCCTCTCCGAGGCGTCCGCAGACGGTTCGGAAAACCGCCCCGATTCTCTACCCCGTTCTCTACTGCATCATCACCCCATAGCGGTGGTGCCGATCCTCCAAATTCTCTGGCCCCGTGTGATCCAAAGAATGCTTGCTCGCAACGTGTTCGACATCACAGACATAATGGCTATCGAAGCAACCATAGCAAAAGTGCTCCGGGGTGTTCAACACCGACCGCAAGCCCTCGATGCTTAAATACCGTATCGAATCGGCACCGCACAAACTGCAGACTTGATCCTCAGACCGGGTCGAAGCCACAAGCTCGCCCGCCTCTGGAAAATCGATACCGAAAAAACACGGATGCCGGGTCGGCGGACATGAGATGCGCACATGAACCTCTTTGGCACCGGCTTTCCGCAGGACTTCAATCCGTTTCTGAATCGTATTGCCGCGGATAATCGAATCATCCACCAGCACGACGCGTTTACCCTTGACGACCTCAGGCACAACCGACAATTTCAGATCCACGCTGTTTTTGCGCGAACGCTGGGTCGGCATGATGAACGTGCGCCCGACATAGTGGTTACGGATAAAACCCATCTCAAACGGGATACCGCTTTCATGTGAAAAACCCAGCGCCGCAAGAACACCGCTGTCAGGAATCGGCACCACCACATCCGCATCCACAGGATGTTCCTTCGCCAGACGCCGACCGATCGCGGAACGCACCGTATAGACACTCTGACCGAACACATGGCTGTCTGGACGAGCGAAATAGATATGCTCAAAAACGCACTGCCCATACCCGTTCGCAGGGACGTCAGAAAAACGCAGGCTTTTAATACCATGCTCATCCAGTTTGACCAGCTCGCCGGGATTCACATCACGGATGAATTCCGCGCCGATCTGCTGCATCGCGCAGGTTTCACTGGCCACCACATACCCCTTGCCCAGTCTGCCCAATGATAACGGACGTATTCCCCAAGGATCACGTGCCGCATAAACGCAATTAGTCCGAGCTATAACGAACGCAAACGATCCGCTCAGCTCCGCCAAGGCTTTCCGAATGCGGTCGTGCTGACCGAAAAAGGCGGGATCGGCCAATTGGTGAAGCAGAATCTCACTGTCCGTCGTTGTCTGAAAAATCGATCCCTGCTTTTGATATCGATCACGCAATTCACTGGCGTTCACCAGATTACCGTTATGCGCGATTGCCCACATGCCGTCGCGGCACTCGGCCAGAAAAGGCTGGACGTTCGCCGACCGTGAGGCCCCGGTGGTCGAGTACCTCACATGACCAATCCCGATTTTCCCGGGAAGATGCTCTGTGAAATCCCCGGTGAACACCTCACTCACCAGTCCAACACCTTTACAGAAATGCATGATCTGGCCATCGCTGACCACCATTCCTGCACCCTCTTGGCCACGATGCTGAAGGGCAAAAAGACTGTTGTAGATGGTCAGAGCAGCATTTTCAACGCCATACACAGCCACCACACCGCAATGCTCCCGCGGCTCCTCATGCGACAGCGACGTTTCTGACGCGTGAAATTCTGAAGAACTCATATAAGTAATTTAGCACCCCCCATGCCAGTCGCACCGAAACCCATTAGAACCGTCAGAACCCGTCGAACTCCAAACAAATTCGACGGTTCCCGACAAACAGAACAGGATTGTCCCAAACCGCATCCGACATTTTTGTGACAACTTTGCATAACAAACGAAAAGAACAACATTCTTGTCGTGACGTTAAATCGAACCGGCAACCAAGTCACCAATCTGTGTCGTCGTGAACCCCATCTGATTGGCCATCTGGCTTTTCATTTTCGGAGTCGTTTTCGCGATAGCCGCCTCGATGGCACTTCCCGCGGCATCCTCGCCCAGCGCAGTCAGCATCATCGCACCCGCACCGATAGCGGCAATGGGGTTAATGGCATTCTTCCCGGTCCACATCGGAGCCGTGCCGCCGATCGGTTCAAACATGCTCACCCCGTGGGGATTGATGTTCCCCCCCGCCGCGACACCGAGCCCCCCCTGCGTAATGGCCGCAAGATCGGTAATGATGTCGCCGAACATGTTTTCAGTGACAATCACATCAAACATCTCCGGACAAGCCACCATATAGAGGCAAGTGGCGTCCACGTGATAATACTCGCGTTTCACGTCCGGATATTCCGCGCCGACCTCGGCAAAAACACGATTCCACAACTCATACATGTAAGTCAGCACATTGGATTTCCCGACCAAAGCCAACGTGTTTGCGGAACCTATACCCCGAGCCTTCTTGCCATACTTGCAGGCATATTCGAAGGCATACCGCACACAACGCTCCACTTGCGTATACGTGTACATCATCTCCTGAACAGCCACCTCGTCCTTGGTTCCTTTACGGGAAAGGCCGCCGATACCCGTATAGAGACCGCCGCTATTCTCGCGAATCACACAATAGTCGATCTCCTTAGGCCCCTTGCCTTTGAGAGGGCTCTCAACCCCGGGATAGAGTTTTACGGGACGGAGGTTGATATACTGATCCAGCGCGAAACGCAAGCGGAGCAACACGCCTTTTTCAAGAACACCGGGCTGAACATCGGGATGCCCGATCGCGCCAAGATAAATCGCATCGAACGTCCGCAGTTCATCGAGAACGGAATCGGTCAGAGTCTCTCCGGTCTTCAGATAACGCGTTCCGCCCAAGTCGTACGGCACCTTTTCCAGCTTGAAACCAAACTTCCGGGCTGCGGCGTCCATCACCTTGCACCCCTCGCCGATCACTTCAGGCCCCGTCCCATCGCCCGGCAAAACCGCGACTTTATACGTCTTAAGCATGCGAACTCCTTTGATAAAAAGTCACCATTTTACCGAACGTTTGCACTTCACGCAAGTGCGGTGACCCCTTTTTGCAAAGCAGCCTACTCATGCCGCAACGCGTCGACAGGATCAAGCGATGCAGCCCGCATGGCCGGATAAAGCCCAAAAACGATGCCGATCCCCACACTGATGCCAAAAGCCAAGATCAGGCTATACGGCTGCACGACGGTCGGCATCGGCGTAAAAGCCGTGATCAACAGCGGGATAGTGACCCCCAGCAGGAGGCCAACCAGTCCGCCGCCGATCGACAACACACAGGTGTTGATCAGAAACTGCACCACAATCAGACTGCGTCGCGCGCCGATCGCGCGCCGTATGCCGATCTCCTTGGTACGCTCAGTCACAGAGGCCAGCATGATATTCATAATACCGATGCCGCCCACCAGCAAGCTAATGCCAGCGATTGTCCCCAGCACGATGTTATAGGTGCGCTTGGTGCGTTCCGCCTCGCGCAACAGCGTCAGCGGGACATCGATACGGAAATCCCTTTTTTTGTGAAAACGCGCCAACACCGCTTCGATCGCCTTACTCCCCGGTTCAACGGCCGCCGTACTCACCATTTTGATAATAATTTGGCTCAACTCGACCTTCTCGCCCTCCATGCCGCCTGCGGAGTAGCGAATATTCGCCTCGCCAAAAAGCTTCGTACCCGTCGTAACCGGAATATAGGCGTCCGCATCGCTGTCCGGCGCACGCACGGTCCCACCCGTCTCATTCTTGACAATACCGACAACCTCGAAAATACCAGAGGAGATGCGGATACGCTGACCGACCATCTGTTCTGCGGCCAGCAACCGCCGGACGCCATGCTCGGTCAACACGCAAACATTCGCACGCATCCGCATGTCGTTCGCCGTCAGTACGCGTCCGGCCAGCAAAGGACGTTGCACGACCTCAAACCAGTCCGGCACGGTTTCGACCACGCGCATCTCAAGCTGACGCTCGTTTAGGCGTGCGATGCGCCGAGTCATGCGTGCAGGAACGGTCAGAGCCACGCCGGGCACGGTTTCTCGGATGCGGGACTCATCTTCATAGAGCAATCCGTAAACCGCTAACTTACCGCGTTGAGCACCCGTGCTGGCGCCTTCTTCGTCCGAGGGTTTCACCGACATCACCATGACATTCTCACTGCCGAGGCGCTTAATCGATTCCAATGCCTGCTGACTGGCCCCCTCGCCAACAGCCAACATGGCAATCACGCTGCCCACGCCAAACACCATGCCCAGCATCGTCAGAAATGAACGCGTCTTATGGCGCCAGACATCCGTTAACCCGAGCTTGATGAACGGCCAAAAGTAGAGAATCTGGTTCATGTGGCTCACCGACGATCCTCCTCGATGGACAGAATACGACCATCCTTGAGGACGATGTTCGCCTTCGCATAGTCCGCAATGTCGGGTTCATGCGTCACAAGGATCACGGTCTTTCCCTGCTCATACAGCTCCTGAAACAGCGCCATGATCTGAACGCTGGTCGCACTGTCCAAGTTTCCTGTCGGCTCATCGGCCAACAGAACCGCAGGATCGTTTGCCAAAGCGCGCGCCACCGCCACGCGCTGACGTTGTCCTCCGGACAGTTCCGCCGGCAAATGGCGCAAGCGATGCGAGATGCCGACGCGTTCCGCCAACGTTTCGGCCCTCTGTTTCCGCTCCGACGGCGACAGCCCCAGATAAAGCATGGGCACTTCGATGTTCTCACAAACCGTCAATTGCGGAATCAGGTGAAAACTCTGAAATACAAACCCCAAATTGCGCAAGCGATGATCGCTCAGCTCATCGTCATCCATTTCCGCGACATTGACGCCATTGAGCCAATACGCGCCTGACGAGGGGCGGTCCAGGCAACCGAGGATATTCAACATCGTGCTTTTGCCCGAGCCACTCGGCCCCATGATCGCCCAATACGAACCTTTGAGCATCGAAAAAGAAACGCCGTCCAGCGCACGAACGGTCTCATCTCCCACCAGATAGTGCCGCATCACCTCATCCAGACGGACGACCTCATCGGCTTTTGGCCTCTGAAATTCTGTTGTCTGAACAATCATTCCGGGCCTGCCCCTCCCTCGGCGACAGGGCGTTTCTTCGACGGCGGCTTCTTTTGCCCATTCTTGACAGCGCCCGCAGCGCCGCTGCTCTTCTTGTTTCCGGGCACGGTCTTTACGCCCGTTCCGCCGTTCGGAGCTTTAGTCTCCGAAAACGACTCCGACGTCGTACTCTTCTGCTCTTTGACCGGAGGTGCCAGCATGACCTCCTCGCCGGGTCTCACCCCTTCAAGGATGTGAATCATGCGGTTGTTGTCCAATCCAACACGAACGATTCGCGGAACCCATTCGCCATCGTCGTTAACATACACGCGAGGCACGCCGTCCACACGCACGACACACTGCACCGGCACATATAGAGCCGCATCATACGCCTCCTTGACCAGTTCAACATCGCAACTCATGCCGGGACGGACCACCACATCCTTGAAATCGCACTCGACTTCACACTTATAAAGCTTCAGGTCGGGGTTCAGCTGAGAACTCTGACCGTCCGGCAAAATGCCGATCTTCACCAGTTTGCCGTCGAAAACACGCCCGGGGAACGCGTCGATCTTCACTTTCGCGGGCATCCCGTTGTCGATCTTATTGAGACTGGCCTCGGGGATCATCACCTCGACTACCATACCCGACTCAATCGGGATATAAATCAACTCCTGTCGCTCAACCGCCGTGGATCCAACGGCCAGAGGCTTAATCCACCACTGCCGTCGCGAGATCAGAACGGTCGACGTGTACAGCACGATACCATTTGTAGGCGCATAAATCTTACTTTTCGATATCTGGAAATTAAGTTCCGCCAACCGATCAGTCGCCCGATCACGCTCGCGTCCCCTCGCACGCAGTTCCGACTCGACCTGTCGCAAGGTCGATTTGTTCTGCCACGTCGTACGAGCCAAGGCCCGATCCGCCTTGCGGCGCGCGCTTTCCAACGTCGAACGCCGCTGCAGAACCGTATAATTGGTCAAGACGTTCATCTTCGTCTGGGCCATTTCCAGATTAAGCTGCTTGCGTTGCAGCGCCAGCTCATCGGCCTGCAGCTCCATGCGCGTCAGAAAGCTTTCTTTGGCCAATTTTTGGGACCACGCCAAACGTTCGGTAGCGCGTTTCAACTCCTCATTCGCCAGCGCAATGTCCGCTTCATATTGTCGAGCCTGCTGAGGATAGTCACCCTCCTGATACTTCTCGAACGCCATTTTTGAGAGCATCAGATCCACCTCGCGATCCAACAACGCGGCCTCGCAGTCGCCTTCAGTAATGCCCAATTTTTCCTGCGCAATAATCAGATTGGCATCAGCATTGGCCACCACGATCTCCTGCTCGTTGCGTTTATCGATCAGATCGCTGGCATCGAACTCCAACAGCAGATCGCCTGTCTGCACATTGGTGCCCTCGTCAATCACCCAAATCACCGTATTTTTGCCTTCCAACTCACTCGCGATCACGACTTTATCGCGACTCTGAATCGAGCCGCCGGTTGTTACCGCAATCGTCAGCGGCCCCTGATGCACGGCAAACACAGGCACCGGCTCCGTCTTCTTACCGCCACCGCGGATAAAAAGCCAAAGCACCACCCCAACCGCCACGGCAAGGCCAGCCCAAATCAGCTTTTTCCTGGAACGCTTCTTAACCATTATTCTCCCCATTCGATTCTTGCCACATTCCATCTTCAGAAATCTTCAGAACGCCCATATCGCGACGCAATTCCAGATCGCTTACCTGCCAATCGATCATCGCCGAACACAGCGCGTTGCGCGCAGTCAGCAAGGCTTCCTCGGCCTCGAGCACATCGCGCATCGACGAACGCCCTGACTGCAGAAAAAGCGTGTTGCTCTCCACCCTCAAGCGAGCCACCTTGACCGCCTCGCTCTGGTTCATATAAGAAGCCCTTGCCGCTATCAAATTACGCAATCCGCTGCGGACCGACTGCTTAACGGCGTCTTCCTTTTCCTCCAGCGTCCGTTTGGCTTGCTCCAACGCGACAAGCTGCTTTCTGAACGCATTGCGTTCCTTCCTCCGGTTCCAGGGAAGATCGGCCTCCAAGCCCGCATCCCAAGCCTCTCCGCCATCAAACCCATGCTCCCCTGTGGCGCGTGCGCGGTCCAGGCTCGCGCTCCCCGTAAGCGTCACGTCGGCTCTCAGCGCATCCGCCGCAATCTTAACAGCACGCTCCTCATCTTCCAATTCGTATCGCGTCACAAACAGATCATGACGTTCCGACAATGCAATGCGGCAGGATTCCGTCTCGTCAGGAAAATTCTCCACAGCGCTTGCACACGTTTTCGCCAAACGTTCCATC